>NZ_JBLUPI010000002.1:0-257496 GCF_048060015.1 Neisseria sp. S1 | reverse complement strand
TGTTTGGCTTTGCTTCGGTCCCGCATACTTAGCTTTAGCGCAAAACCGTGCGTATCCAGCGGTTGACCCACTGCTGCTGTTTGCGGGTGATGGTGCTGTAACCGGGTGTACTGTGCTCCGGCGGCGGCTCTGCAAAGCCAAAGGCGGGAGGAAGGCGGGTGTCTTTGATGGCCGGGTAGACCCACATTTCGGCGGGTAGCGCCTGTTGCGCCTCGGGGGTCTGTAGAAAGGCCACCAGCTTGCCGGCCAGTGCCGGTTGGGCTGCTCCTCTTAATACCGCCGCGCCTTCTACCTGACGGTAAACGCCTCCTTTGAGTAGCAGGTTCCCTGTCGGCGGAACCTTGTATCGGCCCTTGCTGAAGAAAACCTCCGCCGCAGGGCTGGTGGTGTAGCTGACTATCAATGGACGACTACCACCACCAGATCATGTAAGATATTTGTAGTATATGAAAATTTTTATTTTTGCAGGTACTAATTTTAAGTATTTAAATATAACCACAATTTGACTAACTTTGATTATTTTTATGAGTACAAAATAATTTTGAAAATTACTTGAATTTGTTGTATTCACCCTTATTTAGGTAAGTATTGAAATCCGGTATTTGTATTTACTGTTAGAGTACAAATACTGATTTTGTTTGAAACATCTGCCTTTGCAGGTATTGTTATATTTTATCGGAGCATACACATGACCATTCGTCCTTTACATGACCGTGTAGTTGTTAAACGCTTGGAAGCTGAAGAAAAAACTGCCTCAGGTATTGTATTGCCGGGAGCTGCTGCTGAAAAACCAGATATGGGTGAGGTAATCGCCGTAGGCGCAGGTAAAGTTGGTAAAGACGGCCAGCGTCGTTCTTTAGATGTTAAAGTTGGCGACAAAGTAATTTTTGGAAAATACAGCGGTCAAACTGTTAAAGCTGATGGTGAAGAACTATTGGTAATGCGCGAGGAAGATATCTTTGGCATTGTAGAGTAATCTGTTGTTTTAATATGAACAAAAGGCGCCATCTAAATAAGATTGGGCCTGCTTATAAATATATTTAAGTTAAAAGTTGGAGATGAAAATGGCAGCTAAAGACGTACAATTTGGTAATGATGTTCGCCAAAAAATGGTAAATGGTGTGAATATCTTAGCTAATGCAGTTAAAGTAACTTTAGGTCCGAAGGGACGTAATGTAGTATTAGATCGTGCATTTGGCGGTCCACATATCACTAAAGATGGTGTATCTGTGGCAAAAGAGATTGAATTAAAAGATAAGTTTGAAAACATGGGCGCTCAAATGGTTAAAGAAGTGGCGTCTAAAACTTCGGATGTTGCAGGTGACGGTACTACTACTGCTACCGTATTGGCACAAGCGATTGTTGCCGAAGGTATGAAATATGTAGCAGCGGGTATGAATCCGACTGATTTGAAACGAGGTATTGATAAAGCTGTTGCTGCCTTGGTAGAGGAGTTGAAAAATATTGCGAAGCCGGTACCTGAAAAGTCAAAAGAAATCGCTCAGGTTGCATCAATTTCTGCTAACTCTGATGAGTCAATTGGTGCCATCATTGCCCAAGCTATGAATGAAGTAGGTAAAGAAGGTGTCATTACCGTAGAAGATGGCAAATCATTAGAAAATGAAGTAGAAGTAGTGAAAGGTATGCAGTTTGACCGCGGTTATCTATCTCCTTATTTTGTAACCGATGTTGAAAAGCAAATTGCAGGTATGGATAATCCATTTGTATTGCTGTTTGATAAAAAAATCAGCAATATTCGTGATTTGCTGCCTGTGTTGGAGCAAGTTGCCAAAACTAGCCGTCCGTTGTTGATTATTGCAGAGGATGTTGAGGGTGAAGCTTTAGCAACTTTGGTTGTTAATAATATCCGAGGCATCTTGAAAACCGTTGCAGTGAAGGCTCCTGGATTTGGTGATCGTCGTAAAGCCATGTTACAAGATATCGCTATTCTTACAGGTGGTACCGTTATTGCTGAAGAAGTAGGTTTGTCATTGGAAAAAGCTACTCTGGATGATTTAGGTCAAGCTAAACGTATTGAAGTAGGTAAAGAAAATACTACGATTATCGATGGTTTAGGTGACAAGAATGCCGTTGAAGCCCGAGTGAAAGAAATTCGTACCCAAATTGAAATTGCAACCAGCGATTATGATAAGGAAAAACTTCAAGAGCGTGTGGCTAAATTAGCCGGTGGTGTTGCCGTGATCAAAGTCGGTGCTGCTACTGAAGTTGAAATGAAAGAGAAAAAAGACCGTGTAGATGATGCCTTGCATGCTACTAGAGCAGCTGTAGAAGAAGGTGTGGTAGCGGGCGGTGGCGTAGCACTTTTGCGTGCCCGCTCTGCATTGGAAAACCTCAAAGGTAGCAATGCTGATCAAGATGCAGGTGTAGCAATTGTACTGCGCGCAATCGAGGCGCCTCTTCGTCAAATTGTTGCAAATGCTGGCGATGAACCAAGCGTAGTTGTGAATAAAGTATTGGAAGGTCAAGGTAACTTTGGCTTTAATGCTGGTACCGGTGAGTACGGTGATATGATTGAGATGGGTGTTTTGGATCCGGCGAAAGTAACCCGCTCTGCATTACAGCATGCTGCTTCTATTGCAGGTTTGATGCTGACTACTGATTGTATGATTGCTGAAATCCCGGAAGATAAACCTGCTATGCCAGATATGGGCGGCATGGGTGGTATGGGCGGCATGGGTGGTATGATGTAAGGCCGTCTGAAAAGTACCCACAAGTTTAAAGCCTGCAAACCACTGTTTGCGGGCTTTTTTATTTTTTGATTCTTAAATGTATCAACATATTAAAGTTTGGTTAGGGTTTAAGAAAATCAATGTATTTACTGCATTAGCTTCTTGCATTCAATGGTAAGGAATACTGAGAACTACTTTCGCATTAAATTAATCAGGATTTGATAAAACATTTAAATATGAAGCTGATACCCTGTAGTGGCTGTAATTGAAGTGTCATCAAACGCACATAAAAATGTCATTTTAAGAAGTTATGCTTACTATGTTTTATATTTTAAGTAAAAACTCAATTTAAAAGGACAAAATCATGGGCCGACCTCTAAAAAATCATCTGATTAAAAACAGCCATGCCGATGAGATTAGTAATGAAAGTAGTAATACTGCATTTTCACATGTAATGAATGTGCATGTATCACGTCGTAGCATATTGCAGAGTAGTAGTGCGCTGGGGGTGGCAGCCGTTTTGCCATTGGGTTTATTCGGTGGCCATAGTTCTACACAAGCAGCCGTATTGGAAAGTAGGATGCAACGGGCAAAAAAGCTGAATTTTCATTCAGTGCCATTTTCAACTCAAGATCAAGTGATTGTACCGAAAGGATATACGGCTCGTGCATTTTATAAGTGGGGGGATCCGGTCGGTATTCCAGGGAAAATGCCGGTATTTAAAACAGATGCTTCTAACACTACACAAGAGCAAGCATTACAGGCTGGTATGCATCATGACGGTATGGCTTTTTTTCCTTTACCGTTAGGTTCGGAAAGCAGTAATCACGGTTTGCTGGCCATGAATCATGAATATGTTGATAATGGTTTGTTATTCAAAGATGGTACGGCCAATTGGGATTTAAACAAAGCGCGTAAGAGTCAAAATGCGATGGGCGTTTCGGTAATAGAGGTAAAAAAAGGTGCTAGAGGTTGGGATGTTGTCCGTCCGTCTCGTTATGCGCGTCGGATTACGCCGCATACTCCTATGGGTGTTACCGGGCCTGCCAGAGGTCACCGTTTGATGAAAACGCACGCTGATTCACGAGGTGAGCGTATTCTTGGAACGATGCAGAACTGTGCCAACGGCTATACTCCTTGGGGAACATATCTAACGTGCGAGGAAAACTGGAGTGATATTTTTACGAATCCGAGTGGCAAGATTACACCTTTGGAAAAGCGCTATGGTATCGGTCAAAATGATGATAGTTACCGCTGGAGCGAAGTAGACGATCGTTTTAATAGTGAGAAAAACCCCAATGAGCCTAACCGTTTTGGCTGGATTGTGGAAATTGATCCGTTTGACCCTAAATCGACTCCGCGTAAACATACTTCGCTGGGGCGTTTCAAACATGAAGGTGCTAAGGTTACTGTAACGCCGAACGGGCAGCTGGCTGTTTACATGGGAGATGACCAACGGTTTGAGTATATCTATAAATTTGTATCAAAAAATAAATATCAACCAAATAATCGCGCTGCGAATATGCGTTTGCTGGAAGAGGGAATCCTTTATGTTGCACGATTTAATGAGGATGGAAGCGGAGATTGGTTACCTTTGATACACGGACAAAACGGCTTGACTGTCGAAAACGGGTTTGAAGACCAAGGTGAAGTATTAGTAAAAACCCGTATGGCCGCTGATATGCTAGGTGCGACCAAAATGGACCGCCCTGAATGGATTACGGCAGATCCGTTTATTTCAGGCAGCATTTATTGTACCCTTACCAACAATAGTCAGCGTGGGCAGGCAGGTAAGCCTTCAGCCGATGCCGCCAACCCACGCAACGATAACCGTTTCGGACATATTATCCACTGGCAGGAAAGTAATGGTGATGGTACACAAGTTACCTTTAAATGGGATATCTTAGTATTGGCTGGTAACAAAAATGCTGTAAAAGCAGAACATCAAGGCAATATTAATGGTGATGATTTCGGTAGCCCTGACGGCTTGGCTTTTGATAATCGTGGTGTGCTGTGGATTCAAACAGACGTTTCTACATCAACATTAAATGCCAAAGAGTATGCAGGTATGGGCAATAATCAAATGGTTGCAACTATTCCGGGTACTAATGAGTATCGCCGTTTCCTAACCGGGCCGAATGGTTCGGAAATTACCGGAATCGCGTTTACACCTGATAACCGTACTATGTTTATCAATATCCAGCATCCGGGGGAACCGAGTGAGGGAGATACAGACCCGGCAAATCCTTTGGCTATTTCCAGCTGGCCGGACGGACCACAAGGTGGCCGGCCGCGTGCAGCAACGGTTGTTATTACTAAAGATGATGGAGGAATTATCGGTAGTTAACCGATTGAAAAGATTAAAGGCCGTCTGAAAATATTTCAGACGGCCTTTTATTTTTGGTGCATTTTTATATTTGGGCTTCGGTATAATAAAAAGTAGGAGAAGCAAACGGAAATTAAAAATAAAATATCTGATATAAAATTCTATCTGGTAAATTATTCTAACAATCGTAGTTATATGCATTGTTTGTAACAAGTTATATGGAAAGGTAACTATGCATTATTTAATGCAGACAAATCGAGATGCAGTTTTCATATCGAAAACACTATTTGATTATTAATTTTGTTATAGAGCCGTTATAGTTTGAGAAGCCGGCTTTATTTGTTTAAATCTTTTTAGTTAAACCCAGGCCTGGTACAGGCCGTCTGAATAGTTAGAGAATTGGAGTCCTAATGATTACACGCCAAACGTTATTAGCCTGGTGTGACGATATGTTGCAGCCCCATCTATTCAAAGATTATGCTCCAAATGGTTTGCAAGTTGAGGGTGCCGAAAATATTAAGAAAGTTGTAACGGCTGTTACTGCCAGCCATGCTGCTATTACATATGCAGCAGATAGTGGGGCGGATATGCTTTTGGTACACCATGGTATGTTTTGGAAAAATGAATTACAAACAATTACCGGTTGGAAAAAACAACGAATTGCAACATTGTTGAAACATGAAATCAGTATGGTTGGCTATCACCTTCCTCTCGATGCTCATTCCGAGTTGGGTAACAATGCTCGCTTAGCAGCACGAATGGGATGGATAACCGAGCGGCAGTGTGGCGAACAGAATCTGTTAAATATAGGCTGCCTTAACCAATCGCAAACTTTGGCAGATTTGGCAGTACAGCTTGAAAAGCAGCTTGGTAGAATCCCGGTTGTTGTTGGAGATGTTGAGAAGAAAATTAGTAAATTAGCTTGGTGTACGGGTGGTGCACAAGGTTTTTTCCAAACAGCTATTAATGAGGGGGTGGATGTTTTTGTTACCGGAGAAATTTCTGAGGCGCAATATCATTTGGCTAATGAAACTGGGATCGCCTTTATCAGTGCGGGACATCATGCCACAGAACGTTACGGTATTATGGCGTTGGGGGAGGCCATAGAGGAAGAGTTTGGTGTACAAATTGATTTTTTTGACGAACAAAACCCTGCATAAAATCAAAGTTTGTCGTAAAACTTTACGTTATTTTAAATAATACTTTAAGTATCCCTATAAAATCAGGTAGAATTACGGCGTTTAATGGCTCGGTATTTCCCATAATTAGGATGACTGAATAATGGATAATAAAGAAATCAATCAAGGACGCCGCCGCTTCCTTACGCTGGCTACGGCCGGCGCCGGCGGGGTGGCCGCTCTCGGCGTGGCTACACCGCTGGTGGCCAGCTTTTTCCCATCGGAAAAAGCCAAAGCAGCGGGCGCGCCGGTAGAAATCGATGTCAGCAAAATTGAAGCTGGCCAACTGCTGACTGCAGAATGGCAAGGTAAGCCGATCTGGGTGCTGAATCGTACTGAGCAGCAGCAAAAAGATTTACCAACCTTGGATGGAGAATTGGTAGATCCAACATCGGAAGTAGACCATCAGCCGGCAGATTGTAAAAACCCGCTGCGCTCGTTGAAGCCGGGAATTTTCGTTGCCATCGGTATCTGTACTCATTTGGGCTGTTCTCCCACATTCCGTCCGGATGTGGCTCCTGCTGATCTGGGTGCGGGCTGGAAGGGTGGTTTCTTCTGTCCTTGCCACGGTTCCAAGTTCGATTTGGCTGGCCGCGTATATAAAGGCGTACCGGCACCGACCAACTTGGTTATTCCGCCTTACAAATATCTGACCGACACCACTATTTTGGTCGGTGAAGGTTAAAAGAAAAGGGACCCATTATGGCAAACCAAAGCAATAATGAAAATAAATCATTGTTAGGCTGGGTGGACGCGCGTTTCCCTTTGTCTAAAATGATGAAAGAGCATGTAACCGAATATTACGCACCTAAAAACTTCAACTTTTGGTATTTATTCGGCTCATTGGCTATGTTGGTGTTGGTGATTCAAATCGTTAGCGGCATCTTTCTAACGATGAACTACAAACCCGACGGTAACCTGAACCAATACCATCTTCCTGCTGCTTTTACCGCTGTCGAATACATCATGCGCGACGTATCGGGCGGCTGGATTATCCGTTATATGCACTCCACTGGTGCATCCATGTTTTTTGTTGTCGTGTATCTGCACATGTTCCGTGGTTTGATTTATGGTTCATTCAAAAAACCACGTGAATTGGTGTGGGTATTTGGCTCGCTGATTTTCTTGGCATTAATGGCAGAGGCTTTCATGGGCTATCTGTTACCTTGGGGGCAAATGTCTTTCTGGGGTGCTCAGGTAATTATTAACCTGTTTTCCGCCATTCCTGTAATCGGCCCCGATTTGTCAGTGTGGATTCGTGGTGACTTTAACGTTTCTGATATTACTTTGAACCGCTTCTTTGCTTTGCATGTAATTGCTCTGCCCTTGGTATTGGTTGGTTTGGTGGCGGCTCACCTGATCGCTTTACATGAAGTCGGCTCAAACAATCCGGACGGTGTTGAAATCAAGAAATTGAAAGATGAAAATGGTATTCCTTTAGATGGTATTCCTTTCCATCCTTATTACACCGTTAAAGATATTCTGGGTGTAGTAGTATTCCTGATTGTATTCTGTGCAATCATGTTCTTTGCTCCTGAAGGTGGCGGCTACTTCTTAGAGGCACCTAACTTCGACCCGGCTGATCCGATGAAAACGCCTGCGCACATTGCTCCGGTATGGTACTTCACGCCTTTCTATGCAATCTTGCGTGCTATTCCTTCTTTCTTTGGAACGCAAGTGTGGGGCGTATTGGGTATGGGGGCAGCAGTAGTTTTGATTGCCTTGTTACCCTGGTTGGATAAGTCACCGGTTAAGTCTGTTCGCTATCGCGGTCCGATCTTTAAAACCATGCTGGTATTATTTGTAATATCTTTTATTGGTTTGGGTATTTTGGGGGCATTGCCTGCAACCAACGTACGTACAGTTGTGGCACAAATTTTGAGCTTCATTTACTTTGCCTTCTTCTTGGGAATGCCGTTCTATACCAAGATTGATAAAAACCGCGAAGTACCTGAGCGTGTAACCATGGGCACCAGCAAGCAACGCATGATGTTCTGGGTATATGTAGCCATCACATTGGTTGGTTCTTACCTATTTGCAACCAATATCTGATGAGGGCAGTAAGAATGAAAAAAACACTTAAAAATTGGTTTGCCGTACTGCTTTTCGCAGTTCCGATGGGGGCGGCTTTTGCGGCAGGTGGTCACGCGAACTATGAAAAAGTCCATATTGATTTGGGTGATCAAGTCAGCTTGCAGCGCGGCGCTCAAATTTTCACCAACTACTGTTTGTCTTGCCATTCGGCCTCAGGTATGCGCTTTAACCGTCTGCAAGATTTAGGTTTGACTGAAGATCAAATTAAGAAAAATTTGATGTTCACCACAGATAAAGTTGGTGATGTGATGCAGGCCGCTATGGCACCTGAGGACGCCAAAAAATGGTTTGGTGTTGCTCCGCCTGATTTGACTTTGATTGCCCGTTCACGCGGTGCAGACTACTTGTATGCTTATATGCGCGGTTTTTATAAAGATCCTACCCGCCCGACAGGTTGGAATAATACCGTTTTACCTAATGCGGCAATGCCTCATCCTTTGTGGGAACAACAAGGTATTCGTGCGGTAGAATTGGATGCTAAAGGCCGCCCTGTAATGGAAACCGATGAGCATGGTAACTTAGTACCCAAGTTATATTGGGAGTCCACTGGCTTACACAGTCGACGTTTACCCAATGGTAAGGTTATCGAAAAAGAATATGATGACTATGCCCGTGATCTGGTGAATTACTTGGTATACATGGGAGAGCCTGCCCAAATACAGCGTAAACAGGTTGGCTATATCGTTTTAATGTTCTTGCTGGCAGTTATGTTACCTTTGGCATACTTCCTGAAAAAAGAATATTGGAAAGATGTGCATTAATTAAGTAGATTATTTAAGAGGGCAGAACCAATAGGTTTTGCCTTTTTTCTTGACTTTTAACCTGATGATGCGTTGGTGAAATTTATATTTAAATCAATGTCTTGAATTGATTTTGTGGAAGAAATTTAAGAAATTCGTTATAATTTGCTAACTTTGCAAATATTAAAGGCCGTCTGAAACCGAGCCTGTTTAGGAGCAGTATTTATTATGATGACTTTGTATTCGGGTATTACTTGTCCATTTAGCCAACGGTGCCGTTTTGTTTTGTTTGAAAAAGGCATGGATTTTGAAATTAAGGATGTTGATATCTTTAATAAGCCGGAAGATCTGGCCGTAATGAATCCTTACAATCAGGTACCGGTATTGGTGGAGCGTGATTTAATTCTACATGAATCTAATATTATTAATGAATATATTGATGAACGCTTCCCGCACCCTCAGTTAATGCCCGGTGATCCTGTAATGCGTGGGCGAGGTCGTTTAGTATTGTACCGTATGGAAAAAGAGCTGTTCAGTCATGTCCAAGTATTAGAAAACCCTGAGGCAGGTAATAAAGAGCAAGCGAAAGCTCGTGAGGCAATTGCGCAAGGCTTGACTATGTTGGCTCCGGCATTTGCAAAAAATAAATATGTATTGGGCGAAGATTTTTCGATGATTGATGTGGCATTATCTCCATTGCTTTGGCGCTTGGATTATTATGATATCAAACTGGGCAAGAGTGCTGCACCATTATTGAAATATGCTGAGCGTATCTTCCAGCGCGAAGCATTTATCGAGGCACTTACTCCCGCAGAAAAAGCTATGCGCCGATAATGCCGTCTGGAACAGGATAGAAAATGACTACTTCTACCAAACCTTATCTATTACGTGCATTATATGAATGGTGTATGGATAATAACTATACGCCGCACATTGTGGCATGGGTTAATGAACATACGCGTGTTCCGATGCAATATGTTCGGGATAACGAAATCGTATTAAATATTGGTGCAAGTGCGTGCCATAATCTGGTAATCGATAATGAATGGGTCAGTTTTTCTGCTAGATTCGGTGGCGTTGCACATGAGATATGGATTCCTGTCGGGCATGTAATCAGCTTTTTTTCTCGGGAAAATGGCGAAGGTTTAGGTTTTGAATTAGAGCCTTATGAACCTCGGAGAAAAGAAACTATCCCCGTAGAGGAGGAGACGGCAGAAGCTGTTGAAGATGGCTCGACAGATAAAAAAGCCAAAGCTAAAAAAGGTTTGCGTTTAGTGAAGTAATTCTATTGAAAAATAGCCGCTCCGAAGAGCGGTTATTTTTATTCCGGCATATTGGGAAGGATGAGAAACAGCTTTTACTTATTTTTATGTAGATTTGTGATTTGCGAAATTTTATTATATTGATATTGTTTTTATTGGGCACTTACAAGTTTAACCTATCTTTACTTGAGTAATGACTGGATTTTTTTTAGTGTTTGCCAAGTTTCGGCTTTTAGTTGTGGTTGGCGAAGCAGGCGTGCAGGATGGGGAATGATAAAGCGGGGAGTATTACCGCATAAGGTGTTTAGCACATCAGATTGTTCGGGTTGTTCGAAAATTTGCCCCATTAATAATATGGCAGAGGCTTCAGCTTGCTTCAATTCGGCTTGTATACGGGGTAGAGCTGCATAGATTTGTTCGGTTGTCGGATTAGGACTAAAGATAGCTGTATCGTTTACCCAGGTAGTTTTATATACGGTGTCATTTGATAAATTAATAGATTTCAGCATGTTACTCAGTAAAATGCCAACATCCCCGCTAAATAATTCTCCTGCTAAGTTATCTTCGGGGGCAGGGCAGATGCTGACAATCATTAGCGGAACAGGTTTGATATTCGCTGTCGGGGCAACGGTTGCTTCAATTATAGATTGGCTTTGCGTGTTTTTTGAAGAATGAGCGTCGGAATATGGTGCGGAAATACCTACCTGATTTTTTCGGATTGTCATGCCGGTGGACGCAGGCAGTGATCCGATGGCTGCCATAGCTGCTAACCGGGCATGATTTTCAGGTTGGGGTTGTGATGCTATATGTGAATCGTGGGGAGTCGGTATTTGCTTTGCCGTTGTAAAATTTTTCTCGGCTTCGTGGGTATTTCTTTCATGGTCGGAAGATAGTACTTTGGCTCCTCGTAGAAGCCATATTGGCCCTAAGCCCAAAGCTTCATGCAAGTGGATATAGCGACTGCTTAGCATATTTTCTCCATCCATACAGCATCTTCACGATTGCCGTCAGGTAAACTGTAATAGTGCCGGCGGCGACCACATTCACAAAAGCCGTGCTTTACATATAAGGCTTGAGCTGCTTGGTTTCCGGCACGTACTTCAAGCAGGCAGCGTTTTACAGTTTGTTCTTTAATTTTTTCAAACCATTTTTGTAGTAGCTTCGAAGCTAGGCCCAGGCGCCGGAACGCGGGGCTAACGGCAAGCAAATGTAATTCTGATTCATCGGCAATGGTTTGCCAAACGATAAACCCTGCCAAAGTTTGTTTATTTTCTATGACCCAAATTTCATTATGGCGGTTGTATAAAGCCGTCTGAAATTGTTTATCTGTCCAAGGTGAGGGATTACCTGTCGCATCCAAATTTGCCAATGCACGGCAGTCTGCCTCTATGGCTCTGCGTATTTCCCACATACTATAGCCCTTTACGTGCGGCTTGCTCTTTGGCGGTTAGCGCAATTTTGTTGCGAACATATAAAAGTTCGGCATGAGCAGGCTCAGTGGCAGGATAGCGTTGTGTTTTTGCTAATACAAGATAGTTTGAGGCGCTTGGCATATCGCTTTTGCCGTTTAGCGGGGGAGGCTCTGCCAATGAAAAAGCATTGCCGATACCTTGTGGGTTGCTGGCATTTTCAGGTAAGGGAATGGCAGTGGCTTTACCGACTTGATAGTCGCTTAGCCGTTGCGAGGTACAGGTATCGAACCATGCGTAAAACACTTCGCCCATGCGGGCGTCTGTAGCGGCTAAAATACATTCCCCTTTAACTTGATAGGCAACTGCATCTAAGCAAGGTATACCAATTAACGGGATATGAAATGGAGTGGCCAAACCTTGGGCAATACCTGCCCCAACCCTCAATCCGGTAAATGCTCCGGGCCCTTGTGCATATACGATAGCTCCTAAATCTGAAATTTTAATATCGGCTTCATCCATAAGATGACGGATATGAGGCAAAATCAGTTCAGACTGCTTGGGGCCGACATCTTCATGGTATAGGAATTGCTGGCTATCGGTATGCAATGCAATTGATAGATAACTGGTACTGGTATCAATGGCAAGGATAGGGCGGGAGAAATCTGGGAGCATAAATTTTTCGGTATCGTGTAAAACAGCGGGTATTATAACACTTCAATAGCATGGATAATGAAAGAGGCCGTCTGAAATCGTCCGGTAGACCAGTGTGCAAATTGTTATAAAATTCCCCTTCTATCTTGAATCATATTAGGATTTATTCGGAATAAAAGTTAGGGATTCAGAGTTTTAAATCGTAATTTTTAATTAGTGAATATTTGATGACTAATTATATTGGACGGTTCGCGCCCAGCCCAACGGGCCTGTTACATATTGGCTCTCTATTAACGGCAGTAGCTTCTTATATCGATGCCAAAGCGCACGGGGGGAGCTGGCTGTTGCGTATGGAGGACTTGGATCCGCCTCGCGAAATGCCCGGTGCGGCCGATCATATTTTACGCACTTTGGAAGCGTTCGGCTTTGAATGGGATGGGCAGGTCTTGTACCAAAGTAGTCGGGATGCTGCTTATCAACAAGTATTAGGCTACTTGAAAGCTCAAGATTTAGTTTACCCTTGTGATTGCAGCCGTAAGGTTTGGCAGGAAGCCGCAACTATAGGGGCAGACGGATTTGTATATAACGGCTACTGTGCAACTTTGGATAAGAAACGGCTTCTAAATAAGAAGCCGGCTTGGCGGATGCGGGTGCCTAGGCAGGAGTTTGGTTTTGAAGACAGGATTGTCGGGTATTATGAACAAAATCTAGCCGAAGAAATCGGAGATTTTGTTTTATTACGCGCAGATGGCTACTGGGCATACCAGTTGGCTGTTGTAGTGGATGATGCGGAACAAGGCGTTACGCATATTGTGCGCGGGCAGGATCTCCTGGTTTCTACACCACGTCAAATATGGCTTCAAGAATGTTTGGGTATTCAAATACCCAAATATGCACATTTGCCCTTACTGGTGAATGCAAAAGGGCAGAAGTGGTCAAAGCAGACTTTAGCTCCCGCTTTGGATTTGAATGCTTGTGAGCATCTCTTAAGACAGGTATTGGCTTATTTAAACCTCCCGGAAGCACCGCAGGTAGCTCGACCAAAAGATTTGCTAGATTGGGCAGTAGGTTGTTGGGATATTTCCAACCTCCCGAAAACGGCTATTTGCACAGAGTAGCCTAATTCCGGCTTATATCTCAAAACTATAAAAATGATTAAAAGGCCGTCTGAAAATTTCAGACGGCCTTTATTTTGTAGAGACTTTAAAGATAAAGTAGCTTTTTAGACGGCATCAACCTCTTCGCTTAAAAAGCCGCGTAATTTCTGCATGGCTTTTGCTTCGATTTGTCGGATACGTTCGGCAGATACACCGTATTCTGCAGCCAGTTCATGTAAAGTCATGCCGCCATCGTCTTGCAGCCAGCGGGTTTCAACAATACGGCGACTACGGTCATCCAACTGAGCCAACGCATTTTGCAAGCCTGTGGTTTGCAGCTCGTAATGGGCTTTTTGCGCAATTTGCTGAGTAGGTTCGTTATTGTTATCGGCCAACCAATCAATGGGAGAAAAGCTGTCTTCGTCATCATTGTTTTCAGCCATGATGCCGATATCCCGCCCGGTCATGCGCTGTTCCATCTCCAGCACTTCATTTAATTTCACGCCCAGATCATCTGCAATAGCTTGTGCTTCTTTAGGAGAAAGAGCGGAGAGGCTTTTACGCATGCTGCGCAGATTGAAAAACAGTTTACGTTGGGGTTTGGTGGTGGCAACGCGAACCAGGCGCCAGTTGCGCAGAATAAATTCATGTATTTCGGCTTTAATCCAGTGAACGGCAAATGAAAACAGACGGGCGCCGCGTGAGGGCTCAAAGCGTTTTACGGCTTTCATGAGGCCGATGTTTCCCTCTTGGATGAGATCCGCTTGATTTAGGCCGTAACCATCGTAACCGCGGGCAATGGAAACCACTACACGCAGGTGGGAGAGTATCAATTTTTTTGCGGCTTCGAGATCGCCGGAGAGTTGGCGCTCGGCCAAAGAAGTTTCCTCTTCGGGGGTGAGCATGGGAATACTGTTTACAGTATGAATGTATTGCTCCAAGCTGCCGTGGCCGGTAGGAACAGGCAGGGTCAAAGCGGTATTCATGGTCATCAGTTTTTTCCTTTGTGTATAAGCCTGCTGCTTTACAGTAGCAGCGGGGCGTTTATTCTAGCATGGTTTTTAGAGTTAGAGGGTGTGCTAACGAGGTGCATTCAACCGATTGGCGTTGGTTGTTTTGAATTAGATAACTAAATTATGTATAGATTCAATGGGCAATAGGTTAAATTTTGTATTTTTTTAAAATTGATTGTTTTTTAATATTTGAGTAGTTTACTCGGGATATGGAGAGTGTGCAATGTTTGTTTGGGTAATATCATGCAAGGGGGGATTGCGATATTGCCGATATGGAGAAATCCTGCTTAAGGCCTTGAAATAGATAAATTTATACTTCTATCTTTTATCTTTTTTCAATGCCTTAAGCAGGCAGATTGTTAGGGAATATGGCGGCGTTTACCGGATATATAGAGAATAAGGCTGAGAATACTTAGTAAAATCACCAAAGGCCAAGAGCCACCGAGTCTCATATAGGGTGTTTCTCCTGTATAGCCTTCGATTTCGCCTTCTAACACAATGGCAGTATTGGGGGGGGCTAAGGAAATTACATGCCCTTTCGGATTAATGATGGCAGTAGCCCCGGTATTAGTAGCGCGTACCATATAGCGGCCGAGTTCCAAAGCACGTGCTTGAGATTGTTGCAAGTGTTGGAACATAGCATTGGATTTGCCATACCAAGCCATATTGCTGGCGTTGGCTAAAAGAGTAGATTGCTTGGCCGCTGCAATGAGTTCGTCACCGAAGCCATCTTCATAGCAGATGTTAAATGCAACTTTTTGGTTAGCCATTTGAAAAATTGGTTGGTTTGAGCCGCCGCGCTGGAAATCTGCCAAAGGCATATCCATGATATTGTAAAGAGGTTGAATAAGTGATGGCAGCGGCTTGTATTCCCCAAAAGGTACTAAGTGGTTTTTTGAGTAACTAGGAAATTTCGGGTTGTCCGGGTCGTAGTCGGCCAAGTTGATAACCGAATTTAAATAACCGGTTTCATTTTCAGTATATTGGGCTATACCTATGGCCAAAGCACTACCGTTACGTTTGGCTTGGTCGGCAAATTGGTTGATTAGACCGGGCGGGAGTGCTTGCCTGATAACCGGTATGGCTGTTTCGGGCAGGATAACGATATCAGCATGTGTGTAGGCTACTTGCTCATAATAGCGTTCGATGGTTGGGGCGAATTGGTCGTCGCTCCATTTAAGTGTTTGTTCTATATTGCCTTGAGCTAGCCCTACAGTGGTGCGGGTATTGTCGGGGCGGGTAAATTGCATATTACGGGCGGAGAAGCCGGCCGATAATATGACAGCTAAAACCACTAATGCGGTAAGGCGCAGTTTGGTGTGACCGCCGTTGTTAATGAATAAAACCAGCCATGCGCCGCAAAATGCAGTCGCAAGTGTAACCAAATGGATGCCGCCAATGGGGGTGAATCCGGCAAGCGGGCTGTTATCAGCGATTTGTGAGTATCCCAATGCGCCCCATCCGAAACCTGTAAGCAAGCGTTCTCGGGCAAACTCGGTAAGTGTCCACAAAATGGGAAGTACTACCCCAATGTGCAGCCAACGGGGCAATGTAAATTTTTCCCATAGCCAAAATGCAGCGGCAGGATAAAGGGCTAAAAACGCAGGTAGTAAGAAGGTAAATGGTACCGCGTAGAGATTGGGTAGGCCGGATACATCGTGTAATGCTGTGTGTACCCAGTAGAATTGAGCTGTATATCCGATTAGTCCGAAAAAATATGCGCTACGGACGGCATAACGCGGGCGAAGTTCGATCAACCGGATAAGTGCGCCAAATAAAATGGGCATCAGCCAAAAATGATAATACGGGGCGAACGTTAAAGGTGTGGCTGCTGCGAATGCGATAAGTAGCGGCCAATAAATAAAGGGCTTTTTCCAATATGATTCAAGTTTTTGAATAGTATTCATAAGTATTGGGATGAATAGGTAGGAGACCGTCTGAATTGTCTTGGCCGGTTGGCGGAAGTTTCAGACGGCCTCGGATTATACTGGTTTTAAGATTGCAGTTTAGTGGGCTTGTTTTTTCGAAAACATGCGTACTATGGGCAAAATAACCAAGCAGATAAATAATCCGGTCAGTAAACCTATCACCAAATTGGCTGATATACTGTATAAGCCATTGTTCCAGTGCATTTTTTCAAGGAAATGATGGATGAAGCCCGCATTGTGGGCAATGATGCCGCCGCCTACTAAGAACATGGCTAAAGTTCCGGCAATGCTTAATCCGCGCATAAACCAAGGCATAAAGGCAATAATGGCGCGTCCGCCGGCACGAGATAGTGCGCTGCGCTTCTTCATGAGCCAAAAGCCGATATCGTCCATTTTCACAATGCCAGCTACCAAACCATATACGAGTACGGTCATGCCGAGGCCGATAGCGGCCATGACTAATGATTTGGTCATGATGCTATAAGAGCCGACTACACCTAAGGCAATAATGATAATTTCGGCAGATAAGATAAAGTCTGTTCGGATAGCCCCTTTGATTTTGGCTTTTTCGTCAATGATTTCATCGCTGGCGCTTGGGGAGTCTGCATGAGTACTGTGCTTGTTAAGCAGCTTGTGTAATATTTTCTCGGCGCCTTCAAAACATAAGAATGCGCCGCCTATCATCAGTAGTGGCGTAATCAATACCGGCAGGTATACGGATAAAAGTAAGGCAAGCGGCACCAGAATTACCTTATTGACAAAGGAGCCTTTGGCGACCGCCCATACGATAGGCAACTCTCGGTCGGCAGAAACGCCGGTGACCTGATTGGCATTTAGGGCCAGGTCGTCACCGACCACGCCGGCGGTTTTTTTTGCCGCCACCTTGGTCATCATCGCTACATCATCTAAAACAGCGGTAATGTCATCAAGTAAAGTGAATAAAGAAGCAAATGCCATGAATGATCCTGTTTGGTTGGATAATTAAAGACGGAAGAGGCCGTCTGAAAACAGATAGATTATACTTTTAGGCGTTCGTTTTGTATGTTTTGTGGTGTTTTAATCTATATAGATGAGTGTTTAAATCAGTAAAGAGGTTATGCAAGGCCTTTTTATATCAGGTTAAAACTTTATATTACGTTGTAGAGAGTTGACATTATTGGCCATGAAATGTTTGAAATAATAAAAAACTATGTGTTGTACAAAGGATACATATAGAAATATGCTAAAATTCTGCTAATTTATTCTTTCTGACGGTTATTTAAAACAAATGGATGGTATTAACAGTTTATTTTTGCTTGGGGGATTGCTGCTTTTCATCAGCGTGATCTCAACTACGCTGTCAGCCCGGTTGGGGTTGCCGTTATTGTTACTCTTTCTCGGTGTTGGGATGCTGGCAGGAGAGGAAGGAATCGGCGGTATTCAGTTTGACAGTTTTGTAACGGCTACCTTAATAGGTCAGTTGGCTTTGGCCGTGATTCTTCTAGATGGTGGTTTGCGTACGAAATTGGATAGTTTTCGTATCGCTTTGAAACCTTCCGCCGTATTGGCTAGCTGGGGTGTAATTGCCACGGTGGCTTTGCTGGGTGTATTCGCCACACTTTATATGGGTGTCGACTGGCGCTTGGGCATCTTGATGGCGGCCATCGTAGGCTCTACCGATGCGGGTGCGGTATTCAGTTTGCTGCGTAATAGCGGCGTACGCCTGAATCAACGGGTGCAGGCGACTTTGGAAATCGAATCCGGTGCCAATGACCCTATGGCGATTTTCTTGGTAACCGCCTTGATTGCGCTGACGTTAAATCCTGAAGAGGCCGGTATCGGTTCTTTTTTACTGATGTTGGTACAACAGCTCGGTTTGGGCTTACTGCTGGGCTTTCTAGGCGGTAAGGTGTTGTCGCGCTTGGTGCGCCGTCTGAATCTTGCTGAAGGTTTGTATGCCCTGCTGATTGTTTCCGGCGGCCTGCTGGTGTTTGCGGTTGCCAATTTGCTTGGCGGTAGTGGGTTTTTGGCAGTGTACTTGGCAGGTATTTTGGTTGGTAACCAACACAGCCATGCTACGGAACATGTTTTGCGGGTGATGGATGGCTTAGCTTGGCTGGCTCAAGCATCGATGTTTGTCGTATTGGGTTTGCTGGTTTCTCCCTCGCGTTTGCTGGAACACGGCATGGATGCACTGGTTATCGCAGCCTTTTTGATGTTGGTAGCCCGTCCGATAGCCGTTATCAGCAGTATTTGGCGCTTCCATTACAGCAGGCGCGAATTGGCTTATATTAGCTGGGTAGGCTTGCGCGGCGCGGTACCGATCACTTTGGCAATGATGCCGTTGATGATGGGCGTGCCGAATGCGAGATTATTATTTGACGTGGCTTTTGCCGTAGTGATTTTGTCGCTGTTGATTCAAGGCGCAACCATTCCTATAGTGGCTCATTGGCTGAAAGTTACTGTTCCTCCGAAGCCGGAGCCTGCAGACAGCCGTGAAATATGGTTGTCGGAAAGCTCTTCCGTACAGCTGTTTGCATACCAAGTGGTTGCGGATGCTGAGGTAGAAGGCATGCATCCCGATGAAGTTGCTAGGGATTTGGATTTGCTTGCAACCCGTTGTTTCGCATTGATTCGTGACGATAATCGGGTTGAGCTTTCATTGGATACGCGGTTACAGGCCGGCGATCGGGCTTGGTATATTGTGCCGGAAGACCAAATCAATGTATTGGCTAAGAGGTTTGCCGAAACCGGCACTTCCATGGGGTTGGCTCAAAGCTTCTTCGGAGAGTTCGTCGTTAATCCGGCCAGTATGGCGAGTGACTTGGCAGATGCTTATGGTTTGAGTTTGGATGAGACAGAGCGAAACCTAACATTACAGGCTTTGTTTAAAAAACGTTTCGAAGGTGTGCCTGTAGAGGGTGACCGTATCGCCATCGGTCAGTTTGTATTGACTTTGAAAGAAGTGGATGCAGACGGCAATATGCGCTGGCTGGGGTTGAAGTGCCCGGTAGACGGCTCTCCGGAGGCCGTATAAATTATCTTGCAATCATTTGTTAATACTAGGAAACCACCCGTTTAGTTCGGGTGGTTTTTTGCTTTTTGAAATAATGTAGGATTCGACGGCTATTGGCTAGAGTTCGCTATATTTTAGACGGCTAGGGTAGGTATCATTTATATGAATATCAGTATATGTGGCCATATCATATTTTTAATAACGGGATTGCTGGCCAGTTGCTGATAAATCTGTGTGCCTATACCGTATACGCAGTCTTTTATGATACATTTGCAGACTGGCTATCCTTTATCGGTATAAGTATTCATATTATTTTTTAAAGATTAAATAATATGGGTGGTTGTTGGTTTATTTGACAGACTGCCTTGTAGTGCTTATTGGATGGGAATACGAAAATTTCAGTTGAGAGATAGATAAATGTCTGCCCTTAAAGATATTATCCGTGCCGATGTGCGTGCGATGACGGCTTATCAGGTAGCTGATTTACCTGAAGATTTTATTAAGTTGGATGCGATGGAGAGTCCGTATCATCCGTTTTCGTCTTCTCCCGAATTACTTGCCCAATGGCAGAGCAGTTTGGCTGCCGCACCTATCCATTTATATCCGAATCCGGCTACCAGCGGTTTACAGCAGGCTTTGCGCAAAGCGTTTCGTATCCCTGACGCGGCGCAAATCGTGTTGGGTAACGGTTCGGATGAACTGATTCAGTTGCTTACTATGCTGGTGGCGAAGCCGGATGCCGTTATCTTGACGGTTGAGCCTAGTTTCGTCATGTATAAGCACAACGCTGTGGCTTATGGTTTGGACTATGTAGGTATTCCTCTAAATGATGATTTTAGCTTGAACCTACCTGCAGTTTTGCAGGCTGTTGAAAAGCACCGCCCGGCGTTAGTTTTCTTAGCTTACCCTAATAATCCGACCGGTGTGAGCTTCAGCCGGGAAGAAGTTATGGCGGTTGTGCGTGCGGCTCCGGGTATCGTTGTGGTAGATGAGGCTTATGGCCCTTTCAGCCGCGACAGTTTTTTAAATGAAGCTGGGCATATTGAAAATCTGGTAGTGGTTCGGACTGTGAGTAAAATAGGCTTTGCCGGTATCCGAATCGGCTATGCTTCAGGCAGCCCTGTCATTATGAATGAGTTGGCAAAAATTGTGCCGCCGTACAATATGAACCAACTTAGCTTGTTAACGGCTAAATTTGCAATGGAGCATGCGGATTTGATTGAAGCGAATACCGCTAAACTGAAGTCGGAACTCGGCAGAATGTTTTCCGAGCTCTCTGGTATAAGCCGTCTGAAAGCTTTTCCAAGTGATGCGAACTTTATTACCATTCGCGTTCCGGATGCGCAGCTTCTGTTTGATACATTGAAGCAAAACAAAATTTTGATTAAAAAATTACACGGTATGCATCCGCTTCTGGATCAATGCGTCCGCATTACGGTGGGTACGCCCGAGCAGAATGATGCTGTTTTGGCCGTGATCCGACAACTTTATGGGAATTGATTTTATGCGTACAGCAACCGTAACCCGCAATACCAGCGAAACCCAAATTACCGTTACCATTAATTTAGATGGAACCGGCGTAGGCCGTTTTGATACGGGCGTGCCATTTTTAGAGCATATGCTTGACCAGATCAGCCGACACGGCTTGATTGACTTGGACATTACTTGTAAAGGCGATTTACATATAGATGATCACCATACGGTTGAAGACATCGGTATTACTTTGGGGCAGGCTTTAAAACAGGCACTGGGCGACAAAATGGGCATCCGCCGTTATGGTCATAGTTATGTGCCGTTGGACGAAGCTTTAAGCCGGGTCGTGTTGGATTTATCCGGCAGACCGGGCTTGGAATATAATATTGAATTTACCCGGGCTATGATTGGTCGGTTTGATGTAGATTTATTTAGTGAATTCTTCCACGGCCTGGTAAACCACAGCATGATGACCCTGCATATTGACAATCTGCGCGGTTACAATGCCCACCATCAGGCAGAAACCGTATTTAAGGCGTTTGGACGTGCTTTGCGTATGGCGGTTGAATTGGACGAGCGTATGGCAGGCAAAATGCCTTCTACTAAGGGAACACTTACGGCTTGATATTGCTGATATTTTCATATTGATAACAAGAAGTTTGCCACAAAAATAATTGGAATCTTTAAATTACGTGATTGGTGCGAAAAATATGCCGTCTGAAAAATCAGGCGGCATATTTTTGTTAAGAAAAATAGTTTATTTATATAGATATAATTTAATTGTTAACAATTAAATATTGGGTGGAATGCTACTTTTTTATTATTATCTTTTAAGAATCAAATTTATATAGTTTTTACATATTAAGCTGATTGTCAAATAAAAAAGGTTAAGTTAGCATGGTTTACATGAAGGTCGGTGAAGCAAAAATAGTATTTCCGATCGGCGACATCAACAATAAAAACTTCTTTAGGAGTAATAAATGAAACTAATTGTATTAAAACCATTCAGCCTCGCTTGCCTGATGGCTTTGGGTCTTACTGCTTGCGGAGGGGAATCTTCTTCATCTGCTCCTGCCGCCGCTTCGGGGGCAGCCCCCGCTGCTAGCGCGCAAGGTACCTTGGACAAAATCAAATCATCCGGTACGATTGTTTTGGGGCATCGTGATTCATCGATTCCGTTCTCTTATATTGCCGATCAGCCCAATCAGCCGGTAGGTTATGCCCATGATTTACAATTGAAAATTGTTGATGCGGTGAAAAAAGAACTGAATATGCCGGATCTGAAAGTACGTTACAATTTGGTAACTTCTCAAAACCGTATCCCATTGGTTAGCAACGGTACGGTCGACATTGAGTGCGGTTCGACTACTAATAATTTGGAACGCCAAAAACAAGTTGATTTCTCCAATGCCTTCTTTGAAATCGGCACCCGTTTGATGGTCGCTAAAGATTCCGGGATTAAGGATTTCCCCGATTTGAAAGGAAAAACCGTTGTTACGACGGCAGGCACCACGTCTGAGCGTTTGCTGAAGGAATATAACGATAAAGAAAAACTCGGTATGAATATTATTTCTGCCAAAGACCACGGTGAAGCCGCACTGATGCTGTTTAACGGACGAGCTCAGGCTTTTATGATGGATGATATTCTTTTGGCCGGCGAGCGTGCGAAAACGCAAGACCCTGCTAAATGGGAAATCGTTGGCAAACCTATGTCGTTCGAGCGTTACGGCTGTATGATGCGTAAAGGTGATGCACCGTTCAAAGCCGTAGTGGATGGCGCTTTGGCGGAAACTTACAAAAATACCGCTGAAATTGATGCTTTGTATAAAAAATGGTTTGAAACACCGATTCCGCCTAAAAACGTGAACCTTGAGTTCCCGATGTCGGAGCAAGTGAAAGCTATTATTGCCAATCCGACCGATAAAGCGGCCGAGTAAGCCGGCGCCAGGCCAATATATTGTATGAGAAGCAGCGGATACGCAGGCCGTATCCGCTGTTTGATTGCCGTAATGTCATATTTTCAGACGGCATGACAAATATATGGCATTGGCTTGAGGCCTGAAACCTGAAATAAGAATGAAAAAGAGGTTGTTGTAATGGGTTATTCTTGGAATTGGGGCGTGCTGTTTGACAGCACCGGTATCGGTAACGAAACCTATCTCAACTGGGTTCTCTCCGGTATCGGCTGGTTGTTTCTTATCGGCAGCATTGCTTGGATTATCGCTATGGTACTCGGTACGGCTTTGGGTATCATGCGTACTTTGCCTTCTAAGCCGATGCAGATGATTGCTTCGTCTTATGTTGCACTTTTTCGTAACGTGCCTTTATTGGTACAGCTTTTTATCTGGTATTACGTTGTTCCTAACTTTTTCCCGGAAGGTTTGAAACAATGGTGGTTTTTTGGACTTGCCCCCAACACTTCCGCTATGCTTTCAGCCAGTGTCGGCTTGGGGTTGTTTACGGCCGCCCGGATATGTGAACAAGTTCGTACCGGCATTCAATCCTTGCCTAAGGGGCAGAGCAATGCTGCTTACGCACTCGGTTTTACAACCGCTCAGGTTTACCGCCAAGTGTTGCTGCCGCAATCTTTCCGTGTGATTCTTCCGCCATTGAGTTCGGAGTTGACCAACTGCTTTAAAAACGCTTCAGTCGCTTCGTTGGTAGGGGTTTCCGAGTTAATCAGCCAAACCAAAACGATTGCCGAATATACGCAGAATAATTTAGAAATTTATACTTATGCCACATTAATTTATTTGGCAATCAATTTGGCACTGATTATGTTTATGAACTTTCTCGAGCGCAAGTATCGTGTGCCGGGTTTGATGGCGGAGGGTAAATAAGATGGCTTTTGGTATTTCAGAACTACAAGCCGCTGCTCCTGGCCTGATTGACGGTATCACCACTACTTTGGAAATTGTTGCTATTGCAGTGGTGGGGGGGATGGTGATAGGTACGCTGCTGGCTTTGGCACGTTTGTCTCCCTATAAATTTTTATCGTTGCCTGCCAAGCTGTATGTCAATTTTTTTCGTTCGGTGCCGCTGTTGCTGGTATTGATTTGGTTTTATTTCGCCGTTCCAATGGTGTACAACCTGATAACGGGGCAGTATCTCACCATCAATGTAGCATTTGCCTCATGTGCCGTTGCCTTTATGGTATTTGAGGCCGCTTATTTTTCCGAAGTGGTTCGTGCCGGTATCCAATCGATTCCGAAAGGGCAGGTCAATGCGGCAAAAGCATTGGGTATGACTTACGGCCAAACTATGCGTTTGGTGATTCTGCCGCAGGCCTTTCGCAAAATGTTGCCGCTGATTTTGCAACAAAGCATCATTTTGTTCCAAGATACGACACTGGTATTTGCCATCGGTTTGGTAGATTTCTTCCGTGCTTCTTATGTGCGCGGTGATCTGATGGGTTTGCTGACTCCTTATATTCTGTTCGCCGGAGCGGTGTATTTTGCAGTGAGTGCAGTAGCTACTTTTGGCGTGAAACGTTTGCAAAAAAGAATGCGGATATAAAAATGATTGAAATTAAAAATGTGAACAAATGGTATGGTGATTTCCAAGTCCTGACCAACTGTAATACCAGTATTGCCAAAGGCGACGTAGTGGTTGTGTGCGGTCCGTCTGGTAGCGGAAAATCAACATTAATCAAGTGTGTAAACGGTTTGGAGTCTTTCCAAAAAGGTGAGATTATTGTTGACGGAACCTCTGTTGGCGATCCCAAAACCAATTTGCCCAAGTTGCGTAGCCGTGTCGGAATGGTGTTCCAACATTTCGAATTGTTCCCGCATTTGAGCATTGCCGACAACCTGACGGTAGCGCAGATCAAAGTATTGGGACGTAGTAAAGAAGAAGCCACTAAGAAAGGTTTGGCATATCTTGACCGTGTAGGTTTGAGTGCCCATGCGCACAAGTACCCGGCCGAACTTTCAGGTGGCCAGCAGCAGCGCGTAGCAATTGCCCGTGCATTGAGTATGGATCCGGTTGCCATGCTGTTTGATGAACCCACTTCAGCCCTTGACCCCGAAATGATTCAAGAAGTTTTGGATGTGATGGTAGGCTTGGCCAAAGAGGGGATGACTATGATGTGCGTTACCCATGAGATGGGCTTCGCGAAGCAAGTTGCCAATAAAGTTATCTTTATGGATGCCGGGCAAATTGTGGAAGACTGTACCAAAGAAGAATTCTTCGGTAGCCCGCGTAGCGAACGTGCGCAGCAGTTTTTATCTAAAATCCTCAATCACTAAATACCGCCAGAGTCATACAAAAGCCCGGGAAACCGGGCTTTTGGTTTATTAATATTTAAGATGCTGTCTGAAACTTACTTTTCAGACGGCCTTGGAAAATATAAAGAAATCATTGGGTGGAAGAAATAGAACAGCCTAATTATTTAGTTTGCCACCATTACAAAAGAAGTAGAATGTCGAAATTTAGATATAAATCAAATATTTCTTTTTTTTATAGTTGCTTGCAGACATAGGTTGGGAAAGATTGTAATAAACACTTGGCAATAGGCCGTCTGAAACATACAATCGCCTTGTCAGATGTTTTACTATCTTTACATAAGATAAAATGAACCGCAGTTATTTGCCGGTTGTGGTTGAAGTGATGGATGCGGACTCTGAGAGACCATGTAAGTAATCCACATACTTTTCAAATTCGGAATAGTTGCTCAATTGGTATGACTCCTACTTTATTGTTGCTCATATTTGGTAAATTGCAAGAATATATCGGACGTAATGCCCCGGCTTGGCCGTGGGCACTATCTTTCGGCTTGTGCTTGGGTTTTATGGGGTTGGCAGTTGTAGGCGATGAAATGTCGCCGATTGCTGCAACAGCATTTGGTTTTTACTGTTGGGCGTATTTGATGTTCTTACGCCGTTGTCGTGGACAAAAGGCGAAATGGTTGGTCGCATACTTAATCGGCGCGCTATTGCCCGCTATTGTTGTCTATTTATATTTCTCTACTGCCCACCAAAGTTTTTAGTCATTATTTTGAATAGTATTAGCAGCATGATCATCATGTTGTACTGCATTGTCGGATAAGGAAATACATGAAGGTAGCTATTGTTGATTACGGTATGGGTAATCTGCATTCGGTATTAAAATCGGTGCAGGCGGCGCAAAAATTGGCAGATGTGGCTGCTGATATTGTTTTAACGGATCAACCCGAAGAAGTTTTTGCCGCCGATAAGATTGTTTTTCCCGGACAGGGGGCCATGCCCGACTGCATGGGCGCACTACAAAAAAGCGGTTTAGGCGAAGCGGTAGCCGACGGATTAAAAAATAAGCCCTTTTTCGGCATTTGCGTGGGTGCGCAACTTTTATTCGATTTCAGTGAAGAGGGTGATACGCCCGGGCTAGGTTGGTTTGCCGGCGAGGTGAAACGATTTGCCGCCAACCAATACGATGAGTACGGCGATAAATTGAAAGTACCCCATATGGGCTGGAATACCGTGCATCAGACACAACGGCACCCATTGTTTGAGGGTATCGGTCAAGATTCGCGCTTTTACTTTGTTCACAGTTATTATTTCGCACCGGAAGACAGCAGAATCGTGTTGGCAACCAGCGAATATCCTAGTCAGTTTGCTTGTGTGGTAGGGCGGGATAATGTTTTTGCCACACAATTCCATACCGAAAAAAGCCATGATGGCGGTTTATTGCTTTTGCGTAATTTTTTGCGCTGGAATGGATAATTTGTGTAAAATAACAAAGTATCTTCTTTCAGACGGCCTCTGTTTGCCAGCAGGCCGTCTGAATTTATGCTGAAAAACCCATGTATCTTCAAAAATTATTTTTGCAGATACCCCGTTATCTTTGGAAACGAAATGTTACTGATTCCTGCAATCGACCTTAAAGAAGGTCAGTGTGTCCGTTTGAAACAAGGCCTGATGGAGCAAGCAACGGTTTTTTCCGACCGCCCTGCAGATATGGGGCTGCATTGGCTCAAACAAGGTGCGCGCCGCTTGCATTTGGTTGATTTGGACGGTGCGTTTGCAGGCAAACCGAAAAATCTCGAGGCCATTAGCGGGATTTTGGCTGCCGTCGCTAAAGAGATTCCCGTGCAGCTGGGCGGCGGTATCCGTGATTTGGTCACTATCGAGAAATACTTGGAGCTGGGTTTGAGTGATGTGATTATCGGTACTGCGGCAGTAAAAAATCCCGCGTTCGTGCGTGAAGCCTGCAAACAGTTTCCCGGCCATATCATTGTAGGCCTGGATGCCAAAGAGGGTATGGTAGCGATCGACGGTTGGGCGACAGTTACCGAGCATCATGTTATTGATCTGAGCAAACGTTTTGAAGATGACGGGGTAAACAGCATTATTTATACCGACATCGGCCGCGACGGCATGATGAGCGGTGTGAATATAGAGGCCACGGTTAAGTTGGCCGAAGCCGTGAATATTCCGATTATCGCATCAGGCGGCTTAACGGATTTGGATGATATCCGCGCATTGTGTGCCGTGGAAGACAGCGGTGTGGCCGGTGCTATTACCGGTCGGGCGATTTACGAAGGCAGTATTGATTTTGCCCAAGCGCAGCAGCTGGCAGATTCTTTGTCCGCTCGGTAGGCTGGTGTTGAGGGGATAAAGCGGTTTTAACGGTTCGATACCGATAATAATTTATTGATAAATTAAACCGTCATTTAAATTAAGGGATTGTTGTATGTTGGAAGCATTTATATTGGGCTTTTGGTGCGTGTGGTCGTCCGACCGCGATATTTATGCGCTTACGGAAAGCCTTTCATTCATGATTTTGGTAGTGTTGCTGCGTACGGTGATGGCTTTCGAATTGCCTGTGATTGATGCGGCTTGGGGCTTGTCGATGACGGCCTCGTGGGCATATGTTGCCGCCGTATTTTGGGGAATTAACCGTTTTGCCGGCAGTTTTATTGTTTCGCTGGCTTTATCGGGCTTGGCTGCCGTCGGATATTTTCTTTTTACCCAAAATATCGGAGACTGGGTGCAGCTGTGGTTGGCCTAAACCATTTCCAAAAACCTTATGCAATTTACCGCTTTATTTAAAAAGTGTTAAGATGCAACGGCTGTCTGATGAGGCAGCCGTTTCCTTTAGTAAAGGCAGCCGGGCATTTTTTCGGCCGCCATCTGTTCCTGAGAAAAATTATGGTATTAGCAAAACGCATTATTCCCTGTTTAGACGTTGATAACGGCCGTGTCGTCAAAGGTGTCAATTTTGTCGGCTTGCGAGATGCCGGTAATCCTGTCGACGTAGCCAAACGCTACAATGATGAAGGGGCAGACGAGCTGACCTTCCTTGATATTACCGCCAGCAGCGATAACCGCGATACCATTTTGCACGTAATTGAAGAAGTTGCCTCACAAGTTTTTATACCGCTTACCGTGGGGGGCGGGGTACGCACCGTAGCCGATGTGCGCCGTTTGCTAAATGCGGGAGCAGATAAGGCCAGTATCAATACAGCTGCGGTTACCAATCCCGACTTGGTGAACGAAGCCAGTAGTTTTTTCGGTTCGCAGGCGATTGTGGTGGCGATTGATGCCAAAGCCGTGAATGCGGAAAATACCCGTTGGGAAGTGTTCACCCACGGAGGCAGGAAGGCTACGGGCCTAGATGCGGTGGAATGGGCTAAAAATATGCAGGCACGGGGAGCCGGGGAAATCCTGCTGACCAGTATGGATCGGGACGGCACCAAAATCGGCTTCAACCTGCCGCTTACCCGCGCCATCAGCGAAGCCGTGGATATTCCCGTCATCGCTTCGGGCGGTGTCGGCAATGTGCAGCATCTGATAGATGGTGTAAAAGAGGGTAAAGCCGATGCGGTATTGGCGGCCAGTATTTTCCACTTCGGTGAAGTGCGTATCCATGAGGCCAAAGCAGCGATGCGGGCGGCGGGTATCGAAGTACGGTTATAGGTGTGATATGGTTTCGTATTCAAAGGCTTGTATTTATTGTCAGAAAATATAGTTTCAGACGGCATAAAAAGGTATATTGCCTGACAAAAGGTTGAGCATGATGGATTTAAGTATTGTCCAATATATTTTGCTGGGCGTTCTTGGTATTATTGCCGGGATTGTGAATATGATGGCAGGCGGCGGATCGAACCTGATTCTGCCCGTGCTGATGATGTTCGGTGTGCCGGCGGATATTGCCAACGGCAGCAACCGGGTAGGGGTGTTGCTGCAATCGGTATCGGGATTGTTCGGATTCAATAAAGCGGGCAGACTGCCGAAGCAGGACTTGCCCGCTATTTTATGGCCGACGCTTCTGGGCGGGCTTTGCGGCGCGTTGGCTGCTTCGTTTGCACCGGTTGAAATCTTAAAACCGATGCTGCTGATCACTATGTTGAGCGTGGCGGCACTGGCATTTTTCAAACCTTCGATGTTGTTGGTGGCACCCGATGTACAGCCTATACAAGTATCCGAAAATCCGAAAGCGCGTCTCGGTTTGTGGCTGGCAGGTGTGTATGGCGGCTTTGTGCAGGCAGGAGCGGGATTTGTACTGTTGCCCGTATTGGCTGGGCTGCTACATTATGATTTGGTGCGGGCTAATGCTTTAAAAGTATGCTGCACGCTTGGGTTTACTTTGGTTTCGTTGGCCGTATTTGTTTGGCGTGGCCAAGTATGGTGGGATATCGGCTTGGTATTGGCGGTAGGCAGTATGATCGGTGCAAAAGTCGGGGTGTTGACCGCTATAAGTATAAAGCCTGAAACATTACGTTGGGTATTGTTTGTAATGACTTTGGTGGCAGTAGTGGCGGCATTACTGAAATAATCGGGCAGGCCGTCTGAAAGACCAATGCCGTAAGGGGGCGCGATGCAGTTTGAAGAATACAGACGCTATGATGCGATAGGCTTGGCAGAATTGGTGAGAAGAGGCGAAGTATCGGCGGACGAGTTGCTGCAAACTGCTTTAGCACGTTTAGACAGCGTAAACCCTTCATTAAATCTGTTGGCTCAAGATTGGCGCGGCAAGGCTTATGCTTGGCAGTGTGCCGATAGCAATACGCCCTTGGCAGGCGTGCCTTTTTTGTTGAAAGACTTGATGGCTGATTGGCAGGGTGTGCCGACGTTATCGGGCAATCCTCTGATGAAGCAGCGGATCCCGCAGGCCGACAGTCATCTGACTGCTGCTTACCAATGCGCCGGTTTGCGTATTTTTGGTAAAACTACTACGCCTGAGTGGGGCTTGTTGCCTTACACGGAATCAGCAATATATGGTGTTACCCGTAATCCTTGGGATACAGAACGAACGCCGGGTGGCAGCAGCGGCGGTTCGGCAGCAGCTGTGGCGGCTGGTATCGTACCCGTGGCGCATGGCGGAGACGGAGGCGGCTCTATCCGACTGCCTGCGCATAATTGCGGTTTGTTCGGTTTAAAGCCGAGTCGCGGCCGAGTGGATTCGGGCCCGCTGATTCGGGAGGCATGGCAGGGAATGGTATGCGAGCATGTGCTCACCCGTAGTGTACGCGACAGTGCATTAATGCTGGATATCGCCGCGCAAACGCAGCATCATTCGATTTATGCATGCCCTCCTGCACAATCTTTTTCAGACGGCATCAAGCAGCCGTTGCGCCGTTTGAAAATCGCTTATTGGCGTAAACCGTGGTTGGGCGGAGAAGTAGAAGCTGCAGTCGGCCAAGCATTCGAGTATAGCTTGAAACTGTTGGCTGATGCGGGACACAACCTTGAAGAGGCCGCCCCTGATTTTGCCGACGCCGAACAATTGGGGCGGGCCATGCTGATCGTGTTGGCGGGAGAATTGGCGCACTTGCAATTACAGCTGGCACAACAACTCGGCCGTAAAATCAGCTATCAGGATATGGAACCGTCTACATGGGCGTTGATGACTTACGGTAAACAGCTAAGTGCAGCCGAAGCCTATTGGGCGCGTGATTTGCTGTTGGCTCAAGCTGTGGCGGCGGAGAGGTTTCATCGGGATTATGATGTGCAGGTTACGCCTGTTTGCCCGCGTTTGACGCCGTTTGTCGGAGAATTGGCTCCCTCTGAGAGCGAGCAGCGTATAAGCAGTTTACTATTGGGTAAGTTGGGATTGGGGCGGTTGTTAAAAAATAATCCGCTTATCGAGCGGGAAAGCCGTAAGGCTTTGGCGTATGTCGGTTTTACCGTACCTTTTAACATGAGCGGGCAGCCTGCCATGAGTGTGCCTCTGTATTGGCATGAAGACCACCTACCCGTGGGAACACAATTCGCAGCGGCGCACGGGCAAGAGCAATTGCTGTTACAATTGGCAGCCGAACTTGAAAGCATCAACCCGTGGGCGCAGCGTGTGCCGCCTTTATAAAGGTTTATATATAGCATAGCAGCAGAAGGAAAACGAATGGATACGCAAGCATTACTGAAGGGCGTAAAATTTGATGAAAAAGGGTTGGTTTGTGCCATTGCCCAAGATGCGGAAACCAAGCGTGTATTGATGGTGGCTTGGATGAATGCCGAAGCTTTGCAAAAAACCGCCGAAACCGGGTTTGCCCATTATTACAGCCGTTCGCGTCAAAAGCAGTGGATGAAGGGCGAGGAGTCGGGCCATACCCAACAAGTGCATGAATTGCGTTTGGATTGTGATGGTGATGCGGTAGTTATGCTGATTAAACAAAACGGCGGCATGGCCTGCCATACCGGCCGAGAGAGCTGTTTTTACCGCGTGTGGCGTGATGGCGAATGGCTGCTGACCGACAAAGTGATAAAAAGCGAAGAAGAAATTTACGGAGACAGCCGTTAAGAGGCCGTCTGAAAATATTATAGGTAGAGAAAATGAATGACGTATTGAGCCGTGTTCAAGATGTTATCGACAGCAGGAAAGAAGGCGACCCACAAAGCTCTTATGTGGCACAACTGCTGCACAAGGGAGAGGATAAAATCTTGAAAAAAGTGATTGAAGAAGCCGGAGAGGTATTGATGGCTTCGAAAGACGGTGGTAGCGAACATCTGGTCTACGAAGTGGCCGATGTATGGTTCCATACTATGGTATTGCTGGCGCATCACGGGTTACGGGTTGAAGACGTGATACAAGAGTTGGCACGCCGTGAAGGTTTGTCGGGTTTGGCCGAGAAAGCAGCGCGGCAGGGAGAGTGATTTTATATTAAAATCATTTCTGGTAAATATGAGATAATCCGTGCCGTCTGAAATGTTTTAAGCACGATTCAGACGGCTGTTTTACGGTTGCGGTGTTCAAAACTGCAAGATTTTGGGAGCAAATAATGAGTGACTGTATTTTCTGTAAGATTGTCGAGAAAGATATTCCGGCCACTATAGTATATGAAGATGACGAAATGTTGTGTTTTAAAGACATTCAGCCGGCTGCTCCCGTACATCTGTTGCTGATTCCGAAAGTGCATTTTGATTCGTTGGCACATGCAGCGCCTGAACACGAGGCGTTGTTGGGTAGAATGATGTTGAAAGTACCGGAGATCGCACGCTCGGCCGGTTTGTCCAACGGTTTCAAAACCCAAATCAACACTGGTAAAGGCGGCGGGCAAGAGGTTTTCCACCTGCATATCCATATTCTCGGTACGCCGGTTTGAGATGTTGAAATAAAATGGTTATCAAAGTAAGTTAGAATAATATATTTGCTTCGGGCGGTCTTGTAGCCAGCAGTAGTTTATTTATCGAATTTTAGATTTGTAAGGAAAAAATATGGGTAGCTTTTCTATTTGGCATTGGGTGATCGTACTGGTGATCGTAGTGCTGGTGTTTGGAACTAAAAAATTGCGTAATGTCGGCAAAGATCTCGGCGGTGCCGTGCATGATTTCAAGCAAGGCCTGAATGAGGGTAATGAGGCGGATAAAGCGAAAAAAGACGTGATCGAGCACGAAAAAGACGATAACAAATCGGCTTAAACCATGTTTGATTTCAGTTTCAGCGAGCTGATTGTTATCGGCGTTATTGCCCTGGTCGTTCTCGGGCCGGAGCGCCTGCCTAAAGTAGCGCGTGCCGCCGGCAGCCTTATGGGACGGGTTCAGCGTATGGTAAACAATGTAAAGCAGGAATTGAATGCCCAAATCGAAATGGACGAACTCAAAAAAGCCAAAAGCGAATTTGAGTCTGCAGCCTATCAGTTTCGGGATGAAATCCGTAGCGTCGGCGATACGGCGCGTAGCGAGCTGAGTGATGTTGCTACAGGTTTGGAACCACCTGCTTGGGAAAGACTACCTCCCCAGCGTACACCGGCAGATTTCGGTGTGGACGAGCAGGGGCAGCCGTTGGCGCAGTCGGTCGTATACCGTGAAGCTTGGCAGGCAAACGAGGCCGAATCAATCGTACGCCTAACAGGTGCGGTAGGTTTTCAGACGGCATCTGTACACAAAAAAGCCATGCAGAAAAAGCGAGATATGCGCCCGCGATACCGTCCCAAGCCTCGGTTGCGTGTTCGAAAGAAGTGAGTAAACGGTGTCAGAAATAGAACAAAACGCCCAGCCGTTGGTTGAGCATCTGATTGAATTGCGCCGCCGTCTGATTTTGATGGTGGCGGGTATTTTGGTATGTTTTTTATGCCTGATGCCTTTTGCGCAGAAACTTTACACCTTTGTAGCGCAGCCTTTGATGGCAACACTGCCTAAAGGTACGAATATGATTGCCATTGATGTGATCACGCCGTTTTTTGTACCAGTGAAGGTGGCATTGATGGTGGCCTTTTTGATTTCGCTGCCGAATACTTTGTATCAGATATGGGCGTTTGTCGCTCCTGCCCTGTATAAAAATGAAAAGCGATTGATTACCCCCTTGGTGGTTTCTAGCGTTTTGCTGTTTTTTATCGGGATGGCGTTCGCCTACTATCTGGTGTTTCCGGTTGTGTTTAAGTTTCTTGCGGGTGTAACGCCCGAGGGCGTGAGCATGGCCACCGATATTAATAAATACCTTTCCTTTGTGTTAGGTATGTTTGTTGCATTCGGTGCAACATTTGAAGTCCCTATTGTAGTAGTGTTGTTGAACCGTATGGGCGTAGTATCGGTAGAGCAGTTAAAACAGGCGCGCCCTTATGTGATTGTAGGGGCTTTCGTGGTTGCAGCCGTGATTACGCCGCCCGATGTGATTTCCCAAATCTTATTGGCCCTGCCTTTGATTATTCTTTATGAGTTGGGTTTGCGTTTCTGCGGTTTTATCCGTCCGGTGGAAAAAAATTCGGAAGAATAATTTTCGGACTGTATTTGCATAGACGGATAAAAATTTCGTATCGTAAGCTGCTTATATTTAGTGCTTGAGAAACTAAATAACTTGAAATTATTCAGAGGCCGTCTGAAAGCTTATTTCGGTTTTCAGACGGCCTCGTCATTGGCTGAAACAAACATATTGTCAATATTTTACGGTAGGTTTGTTTAAGGTTGTGTGGATATAGGGAAAGTCAAGCCGGTCGAAACAACAGCTTTGATTTCCTAGCCTGTATGGCGGCAGTAAGCCTGCCCGATAGAAAGGCATAGATAGCTGTTTATATTGGGAGCTTAAGGCTGGCAGACAGGGTGCAAATTTACGATAATAGAAATTTGGCAATATTTTTAGACAGGCTATAGCCGTTACAGATTGGGCGTTGCAGATGCAAATCTGATGTTTGCGGAAATAGTTTGGAAAATTAACACTTAATAAATATGATTCAAAATACAACCTCTTTAAAATGGCAACGCTTGGCTATTGTTAGCTTGGCAGGCTTGATTGCAATCAGTTTGGCTTGGGAATTGTGGTTGGCTCCGCTACGCCCGGGCGGTTCGTGGTTGGCGTTAAAAGCTTTGCCGTTGTGTTTGCCTTTGTCCGGTATTTTAAAAGGGCGGATTTATACTTTTCAGTGGTCTTGTATGTTGGTGCTTGCCTATATGGCCGAGGCTGTCATGAGGATTTTTGATGCGACTGCTGCCAGCAGGGGATGCTCTGTGGTTGCATTGGTTTTGAGCGTAATGTTTTTTACGGCTTGCTTGATGTTTGTGCGCACACAGAGAAAGGCTGCCGGCCATGTTTAATAATATTTTTTCGAGCAACCGGAGAGTTGATGATTGGCCATTGTGGTTCTGCATCGCATTAATTTGTATCGCTCCGTTTTTATCTTTATATCGTGTAGGGCCGCTTTCGAGCTTTTACCTTGAGAACGGCTCTTTGGCTGCAGCTTTGTTGCTGGTGTTTTTAAGTGCTTTTTACGGTGTATTGAATGTACGTTTGCCGGCAACAGCCGTCTACTTTTTGGTATTGGCCGCAGGTTTGTGGTTGCAAGCAAGACTGATGGGCTTGATTTACCCCGGCTTCAGTGACATGACGGTATGGACTTTTATAATTCTGGCTTTAACTGCATGGGCATGTCGTGGCTGGGTGGCTGAATTAGGACAAGATAGGGTTGTGGCCGTTTTAGCATGGGCGTTGCTGATAGGTGCGTTGTTACAGGCTGCAGTAGCGGTGATGCAATTTACGGGATGGGCTGCTTGGCCGCCTTTGCGCGGTATTGTGGCTTATCGCGGTTTGCGCGAGGTAAGCGGCCAGCTTGGGCAGCGGAACCATTTGGGGCATTACCTGATGTGGGGCATATTGGCGGCCTCTTATTTGTGGTCGCAGCGGCGTCTGCCTTTATGGGGAGGATTGTTATCAGTTGTTGCATTAACCGCCGCTTTGGCTTTGGTTAATTCACGTACTATTTTTACTTATGTGGCTGCCGTCGGTTTGCTCTTGCCCTTATGGCGGTTGAGGGCTGGGCGAGAAGCTAATCGGACAGTACTTTTGATGGGCTTGGCGTTGGCCTTGACGGTATTCATGCAGTATGCACTGAATCCGGTGCTGGCATGGTTCTCCCACGTTCAATACGATACGGCGCTTTCGCGGGTTGAGCGCAGTACTTTTGCTATGTCGGCGCGCGATATTGAATGGCGTAAGGCCTGGATAGTATTTCAGACGGCGCCATTATGGGGGCATGGTTGGGGAAGTTTGTCATTGCAAGGCTTTTCAACCAATATCTTTCCAAAGGTATATAGTACGCATGGTTTGAATGTTCTATTCACCCACTCGCATAATCTGATTTTGCAATTGTTGGCGGAAACCGGGATTGTTGGTACGCTGGCAGTAGTGGGAGGCTATTTGGCGGCTATTTGGAGAATGTTCAGACGGCCTGCCGGTCAGGCATCTTTATTGCTTTTGGCATTAATGGCGGTATCGTTGTGTCATAGTTTGCTCGAATACCCGCTTTGGTACATTTACTTTCTGGTACCGTTTGCTTTGATGATGAGCTTGTCTCCTGCTGATAAACAAGATCTGCGCTATGGTTTGAGGGGAACCGTGCAAAATTGTGCAGCGGCGGTGGTGGTGCTGTTTTTAGCCGTAGGTATTGTGCGCCTAACAGCAGTTTATACTGAGTTGGCCGAATTCAGCCGCCAGAAAAATAGTGATACACCTGCTGATATTCTTCAAAAAACAAACGGCTTGATTAAGATTTCCGCCACCGAACCGATGTTACGCTACTATGCCCAAATGTCCCTGGCTAAAAGGGCCGATCCCGCTGACCCCATGCCGGCTCAGTGGGCGCAAGAGGCTGCAATGCAAACCCAATTGTTCAGGCCTTATGCGAATGCATATCAGAGAGGCTTTTATCTTTACCGGCAAGGGAAAACGGCAGAGGCACAGGAATGGTTGCGTAAAACTTATGAATATTACCCCAATATGCTACCCTTTTATCGGAAGAAAATTTATGATTCGCCTTATTTTGAAGGTTTGCGCGAGCAAGTCGATTTTCATTGCCGAGCTTATGAAGAGGTAAATCCAAAAGCCAAGTCGTGTTTTTCGGCACAATAATCGGCCTGAACGGTTAGAAATGTAAAGGCCGTTGCATTCATTGCAAAAAAGCGCAAAAGCAGCAGGAAACATGCTACCTGTTGTTATGAAATGCGTGTTAAGATTGCAACTAACTGTACACATTGGTGATGCAGCCGATAAAAGAAGACTAATCCAAAAGGACAAAATATGAGTCGCGTATTACTGGTCGATGACGACGCTTTGCTAACCGAGTTGCTTACCGAATATCTTACTGCCGAAGGTTTGAACGTCAACAGCGTACCCGACGGCGAAGCCGGTGTGCAGGAAATTCTCTCCGGCCAGTATGATGTGGTAGTGCTTGATTCTATGATGCCGAAGATGAACGGTTTGGACGTTTTGAAAAACGTGCGTACCCAGAGTACCGTTCCGGTGATCATGCTCACCGCCAAAGGTGATGATATCGACCGCATTATCGGTTTGGAAATGGGTGCAGATGATTATGTACCTAAACCTTGTACCCCGCGTGAGCTTTTGGCACGTATTAATGCCATCTTGCGTCGCGCACAGCAAATAGGCGAACAAAGCAACAGTCCCAATAGTATTTCTGTGAGCAATGTGACCCTTTATCCGGCCAAACGCCAAGCGTCCATTGGGGATGCACCGCTGGAATTGACCAGTACGGAATTTAATTTGCTGGAAGTTCTGATGCGCCATGCCGGACAAGTAGTCAGCAAAGAAACTTTGTCCATTGAAGCGTTAGACCGCAAACTGGCTAAATTTGACCGCAGTATCGACGTGCACATTTCCAGCATCCGTCATAAGTTGGGTGATGCGTCTCTGATTCAAACGGTGCGCGGTTTAGGCTATTTGTTTGTAAAAAACTAAGTTGATGCAGCCTACTTAAATGAAATTGTTTCAACGTATCTTCGCCACGTTTTGTGCAGTCATTATCTGCGCTATATTCGTGGCGAGTTTTTCTTTTTGGCTGGTTCAAAATTCGATTGCGGAAAATCATTTCCAACAGCGGCGGACGATTGAAACTACATTGTTAAGCAGCATGATTTCCGCTTTTAATGTGCGCGGAGAATTCGGTGCGCGTGAAATTCTGCGGGAGTGGCAGGATAATCCTGTTGCTCAAAACGTGTACATTATTACTGGCGATGATCGTAAGGATATTCTTGGCCGCAGTATTGATAATCGAGTGATCGATGCCGCATACAAGTTTGCCATGGAGCATCCTGATTCTCCGTTGGCGCATATCGAATATGACCGTTGGGGCGAAGAGTATTTGTTTTTTATCCGAGGTTGGAATAATCCCCAAATACAACGCCCGCCTAGCCCTCTGTTTATTCCGGGTTTGCAGTTGGCACCCATTTGGCATGAGTTTATCATTCTCAGCTTTATCATTTTAGTCGGTTTGTTGCTGGCTTACATTTTGGCTAACAATATTACCAAGCCTATCCGCATTCTAGACCGCGGTATGAGCCGTTTGGCAGCAGGTGATTTAGAAACCCGTATTTCACAACAGGTTGATGATCGTGAAGACGAGCTTTCAAACTTGGCCGTACAATTCGATAAAATGGCGCAGCAGCTGCAAAAATTGGTTGAAAAAGAACGTCATCTGTTGCACCACGTATCGCATGAAATGCGTTCTCCTTTGGCGCGTATGCAGGCAATCGTCGGCCTGATTCATTCTCAGCCTCACAAGCAGGAGCAGTATTTGCAGCGCTTGGAAAGCGAATTGGTGCGGATGGATACTTTGGTAGGCGAGCTGCTGACTTTGTCGCGTTTGGAAACGGCTAATGTACAGTTGGAAAAAGATACTTTAAAACTGTTGCCTTTTTTACAGCAGTTGGTTGAAGATTGCCAAGCCATTGCAGAAACCAATCATCAGCATGTGGAGTTGAAGCTAGATGCTAAAATCGCAGAAGACGGTTGTGTCAATGCTAATGAAAGCTATTTATACCGCGCATTTGACAATATCATCCGTAATGCGATGAACTACAGCCCCGAGGGTAGTGCGATTATTGTAAATTTGAAGCAGGATTCACGTAATTGGATTATCGATATTGTAGATAACGGCCCGGGCGTAAATGAAGCCCAGTTACCGCATATTTTTACGGCTTTCTACCGTGCCGACAGCAGTGCCCACAAACCCGGAACAGGCTTGGGTTTGGCACTAACCAAACATATCATCGGCCAGCATAACGGCAAAATCATTGCTGAAAATGTGAAGCCCAATGGTTTGTGTATGCGGGTGACGTTGCCCAAGTGTAAGGTTCCCAAAAAAGCAGAGCCGAGATTGGCCGGAAAACCGGAAATAACAGAAGTTTGATTAGAGCTGATTATTTTTTGCGGTAAGTTGGTTTAAGGCCGTCTGAAAAAATTCAGACGGCCTTTGGATTATTTGACGACCTTTAGTCAGTATGATTGGCTAGCAATCAAAGAATAAAAAACTACCGCTTATCGGCGGTAGTTTTTATGGTTGGTTATGACCGGGATGGGATTACTGATTTTTTTCAATCCGCTTTTGCAACGCAGGCATTGGGGAGTAACCGCTTTGGGTATGGCCGTTAGGGAATACCAAAGTAGGTGTGCCGTTAAATCCTAATTGCTCGCCTAAAGACATAGTTTCTGCCACAGGGTTGTCGCATGCGGCCACCGGTTGCGGAGCCTTATTTTCGCGCATCCACGCTGTCCATGCCGCGGTAGGGTTGCTTTGGCACCAGATTTGCTCTGCCTTTTGCTGCGCATCGGGATGTAGTTTGGTGATCGGCATCATAAAGTTGTAGATGGTGATGTTATTCATTTTGGCAAACTCTTGTTCCAAGCGTTTGCAGAAAGGACAGTCGGGGTCGGAAAAGACGGCGACTTTCAATTTACCGTTGCCGCGTACTTCTTTAATGGCAAGGTCTAAAGGCAGGGTATTGAAATCAATTTTGTTCAGTTCGGCGGAACGCTCTTCGGTTAGGCTTTTGCGGGTATTGATATCAACTAAATCGCCTACCAGCATATAATTGGCATCCGCATCAACATATACGACTTGATTGCCGGTTACCACAACTTCGTAAAGTCCTTTGATCGGGGTGTCGCGTACACTCTGTACTTTCAGCTTTTGGCCTTCGTAAGTTTTTTCCAATTTGGCGGTGAGGGCTGCGGCCAAGGTATTATCGGCAGGCGTTGATTCTGCCGCGGGTGTTTTTGCTTGTGCAGATTCAGGGGTTTGGGCACTGCTCACGGGCGTCGGACCGCAGGCAGTTAAAGAGAATAAAGAGGCAGACAATAGAGTTTTGAGTAATTTTTGTTTCATAAGTTTTCCGAACAACCGGATATCCGGTCATATATAAAGTTTCAGACGGCCATTATGCCGAAAAGTCAGGTATGGGGCAAATTACTGTAGGAACAGTATAAAAAACTGTTGTTGAAACTTGGCGCACTGCCGACTTCATGCCAAAATGCCATCATCCGCGGAGAAAATAACCCATGATTCCGATTTTAGCGTTTGATATCGAAACCGTTCCCGATGTGGCGGGTATCCGTTTATTACATGATTTGCCTGAGAGTTTGCCCGATGCTGATGTGGTAGCGTTTGCACAACAGCGGCGCCGTGCGCAAACAGGCAGTGATTTTATGCAGCATCACCTGCATCAGGTCGTGGCTATTTCATGTTGTATGCGCTGGGGGCAGGATAAGATTCATGTCGGTACGATTGGTGAAGCCGGTGACGGTGAAGAAACCATGATCGCAAAGTTTTTCGAGCTGGTAGAGAATCATACGCCGCAATTAGTCAGCTGGAATGGTGGCGGATTTGATTTACCGGTATTGCATTACCGCGCTTTGATTCACGGTGTAACGGCTGCCCGTTATTGGGATACTGGTGACGGTGATTTTGGCGATAGCCGCGATTTTAAATGGAATAACTACATCAGCCGTTATCACAACCGCCATTGTGATTTGATGGATCTGTTGGCACTTTATCAGCCGAGGGCAAGTGTTCCTTTGGATGATATGGCAAAATTATGTGGTTTCCCCGGAAAACTCGGCATGGACGGCAGCAAGGTATGGGAAGCCTACCATGCAGGCAATATGAAAGATATCCGTGATTATTGTGAAACGGATGCGGCCAATACTTATTTAATGTATTTGCGGTTTCGGTTGCTGAGCGGCGCGATGGATGCCGACCAATATGAAATGGAAGTCAAACGCTTGAAAAATTATTTAAGAGCACAGGTTGACGAAAAACAACATTGGGCCGAGTTTATCGCGGCTTGGCGTTAATTGTATCAAGGCCGTCTGAAACATTTTCAGACGGCATATCTGTTTGAACCGTATTATCTGTTATCCGTTTATGAATAGTTTAGCCTCCCTCAAACAAATCTGCCTTATCGGTGTCGGCTTGATAGGCGGTTCGTTTGTGCTTGATTTGAAACGCAAGGGGTTGGTCGAACGCGTAACCGGTATTGATTTAAACGGCGATAACCTTGAGCGGGCTATTGAGCGCAAGGTTATAGATGTTGCTTACGATAGCATTTGCTCGGATAGTATCGGAAATGCCGATTTGGTATTGATTGCTACCCCTGTCGCGACTTTGCCTGCTATCTGCACCGAATTGGCACCTTTATTACCCGGACAAACGGTGGTAAGCGATGTCGGTAGTACCAAACAATCTGCTTTGGCTGCATTCAGGCAATACCTGCCGCAGCATTTGCCGCGTTGTGTTGCGGCCCATCCGATTGCCGGTTCCGACAGGCATGGCGCATTGGCGGCGCAATTCGGTTTGTATCAAGATAAAAAACTGATTCTTTGCCCGCACGAAAAGCAAGATCTAAACAGTTTATATCGGGTGGAAAAGTTATGGCAGGCCGTAGGAGCCATTACCTATCATATGGATGCGGCGGATCATGATGCTATTTTTGCCGCCGTATCACATATGCCGCATATGCTGGCGTATTCCTATGTGCATCAAATTGCCGAACATGCCGATGCTCAAATTTACCTTGAGTTTGCCGCATCAGGTTTTCGTGACTTTACCCGTATCGCTTCCAGCCATCCGGCTATTTGGACGGATATCTGTCTGGCCAACAAACAGAGCCTTCAGGCTTTGTTGGCCGGGCAACAACAGGAGTTGGCCTATTTGCAGCAAATACTGGAAAAAGCCGATGCGGCCGCACTTTACCGCTATTTTGAAAAAGCCAAGCAAACCAGAGATGATTGGCAGGCAGGACAATAATATTTAAATGAGCATTTAATTTTCAGACGGCATAGCCGATTACACGATGCCGTCTGAAAATTGTAGCTCATATTAGACTTCACTTAATTTTTATATTATTAAAAACAGGCAAGACAATGACACCGAACAAACTCGTTATCGCCAGCAGGGAAAGCGCTTTAGCCATGTGGCAGGCCGAACATATCCGAGACAAACTACAAGCTTTATATCCGCAATGTGAAGTCAGTATTTTGGGGATGACTACCCAAGGTGATCAGATTCTTGACAAAACCCTCTCCAAAATAGGAGGTAAGGGATTGTTTATCAAAGAGTTAGAGCAGGCATTGAAAGATGGCCGGGCTGATTTGGCCGTGCACTCCATTAAAGACGTACCGATGAAACTACCCGAAGGTTTCATGCTTGCCGCCATCGGCGAACGGGCGAACCCATTCGATGCATTCGTGTCTAACCTGTACGAACGTTTGGAAGAATTGCCGGCCGGTGCCGTAGTCGGCACTTCCAGCTTACGCCGAGAAGCGCAACTGCGCGCCCGTTATCCGCATTTGGAAATCCGGCCTTTGCGCGGCAATGTCCAAACACGGCTCGCCAAGCTTGATAACGGCGACTACGATGCCATCATCCTTGCGGCAGCAGGCTTACAACGTTTGGGTTTGGATGATCGTATCCGTGTCATTCTTTCGCCGATAGACAGCCTGCCGGCAGCAGGGCAAGGTGCACTAGGCATAGAAATTGCCGCGCATCGTTACGACTTATTACCTGTGCTGAATCCGCTTAATCATGCGTTAACTAATGCTTGTGTTATGGCCGAAAGAGCTTTGGCCCGCGCTTTGGACGGTAGTTGCCAAGTTCCTTTGGCCGCGTATTGTACCGAAGAAGGTGGTATGTTGACTTTGCGCGGTTTAGTAGGCCATCCCGACGGTTCTATGATTTTAGAAGCTTCCGCACAAGCTCCCATCGCTTATGCCGATGCATTGGGTCGTGCGGTAGCGAAAAAGCTAGCGGATGACGGTGCGATCGAGCTGATTAAAGCCGTATTGGCCGAGAATGCCGAATAATATTTTCAGACGGCCTTGGAAATATCCAATCAGGCCGTCTGAAAATAAAAGGCAATGATTTGATATTGCTCAGAGTAATGCCTTTAACGCCCATTTTATTATGTATGCATAAAGCCCCCTTGTTTCCCCCGCTGATTTTAATTGTCCGCCCGCCCCGGCAGGCTCTTGCCGATGTTGCGGTATGTGAAGAAGCGGGTTGGCGTGCGCAAATATTCAGCCCTATGGATATAGAAGCTGATCATGAGGCCGTAGAAAGTTTGAATGAGCGGGCACGACAGGCAGATGCGGTGTTTTGGGTAAGCCCGAGTGCGGTTTCGGTAGGCGCCCGGGCAGTTGATTTCACGAATAGCAGTACCCGGCATATTGCGGTTGGCGAGGGTACGAAAAAAGGATTGTCCGTTTTCTGCCCGTACGAAGTGCTTTGTCCCTCACAGGGAAATGACAGCGAAGCGGTTTGGGAATTGCCCGTATGGAAACAATTGCCCCTAACTGCGCGTATCTTGATCGTACGCGGACACGGCGGGCGTAATTGGTTGATAGAAAAGCTGACGGCAAAGGGCTTTACCGTTGATGTCGCCGAAGTATATTTCAGACGGGAGCGGCAGCTTGATTGGGTATGGTTCCAACAACAGCAGCCGCAAGCGGCATTTGTGGCGTCGGCAGAATGTGTCCGTCTTTTATTCGGGCAAGTACCGCCGTCATTGGCGCAATTATTGAAAACCTTGTTATACTTGACTCATCACGTGCGTATCGCCGAGGCTTTAAAAGCTGCCGGTGCCGAACATATCCGGGTGATTCCGAAGTTGGATGCGCACGCCTTGAATCATGCGTTGTACGGAGAAAAAAATGAGTAAACCCGAAGATGCGCCGTCTGAAAATCCGCAAGTTGAAACCAAGCCTGCGGTAGAACAACCCGAGCATGATGCAGTTAAAGAAAGCGCTGTATCTTCTACCGAAGCCGATAGCGGCAAACAGCCCGCTACCGATTCTCCATCTGTCGTACAAACAGCAGGCCAAAAGGCCGAAAAAATATCTGAGAAAAACGAATCTGTAGGAAAACCTATGTCTGAAACCAATCAAAATCCCGCTCCGGCAACAGCACCCGTGGTCATCAAACAGTCTTCAGGAAAAGGCCTGGCCGTAGGCGCCCTCGTGCTGGCTTTGTTGGGCTTGGGAGCAAGCGGCTTTTTATTTGTTCAAGGCCAAAACTTGTTAAAAACCCAGCAGTTGAGTTTTGATCAAAAAATCGATAAAGCCGCATTGGGTGAAAGCCAAAATGCCAATCTTCTACAAGACAACTTGCGAAAACAAGCTGAGGTGGAAAGCCTGCTGGCACAACTTTCTACAGGCCAAAAAGCCAATGCCGAACAAATTGCAGCGGCTAACCGCGCTTATCAAGAATTATTGAAAGGTCGTGCCAATTGGTTGGTAGACGAAGTAGAAGCAACATTGAATTTGGCCTCGCAGCAGCTTTTGTTATCAGGTAACGTACCCGTGGCTGTAACGGTGTTGGAAAGCATTGAAAGCCGTTTGAGCCGTTTTGACCAGCCTGATTTGCTGCCTATCAAACAGGCAATCAGCAGCGACTTGGCTGGATTAAAAAACCGCCCCTATCTGGACATTTCGGCTACTTCTTTGAGATTGGATCGCTTGGAAACCGCGGTCGCCGGATTGCCACTGGTGCTAGATAACACTTTGCAACCGGGCAAGGCCGAACCCTTGCCGGAGGATGATGCAAACCTTCCGTGGTGGCAAAATGCTTGGAATAAAATCTTAGCCAGCTTAAAAGGTGTAGTTGAGGTACGCCATCTGAATAACAACGATGCAATGTTGATTGCACCCGAACAAGTTTATTTTGTGAGGGAAAACCTACGCTTGCACTTATTAGATGCACGTACGGCTTTGCTCCGCCATAACGGCGAAGTTTACCAAAGTGATCTTAATAGTGCTGAAGCCGCTGTGAAGCAGTATTTTGATCCGGCCTCTCCGGCTACGCAGTCTTGGCTGAAAGAATTGGCGGAGTTGAAAGCTATAGATGTCCGCATGATTTCCGATAATGCCTTAAAAGCCAGCCTCACCGCGGTGCGTGCTTACCAAGATAGCGTGCGTACTGCTATGCCTGCCGCTTCTGCTTCGGATACGGTTGAAAATAATGCAGCCAGCGAAGCCGCAGCTCCCGCTCAGGCGTCTTCTCCGGAAACCTCCCCAAAACAACCTGAAAAACAGGAGGCGGCTCCTGCTGCGCCTGCCGAAGCACCTGCCAGCCAAGTTAAAGGGGATAAAGTATGAAAAGTTTGATTTGGATTATCATCCTTTTTGCTGTGGCAGTTGGCTTAGCAATCGCTTCAAGCACTTACAGCGGCAATGTTTATATTGTTGCGGAACAAACCATGCTGCGGGTAAACCTGCATGCGTTTATCCTCGGATTGATTGCGACAGTTGTCGTGTTATATCTGTTGGTAAGGCTAATTGCCGGATTGTTGAATATTCCGGGCCGTATGGAGCGTTTTGGTATTGCTCGTAAAAGCCGTAAGGCCGGCTTGGCTTTGGATAGTGCCGGTTTGGCATTTTTTGAGGGCAAGTTCCAGAAGGCGGAACAGGAGGCGGCCAAAGTTTTGGGTAATAAGGAAGCCGGTGATCATCGTGCTTTAGCCTTGATGTTGGGGGCACATGCGGCCGACCAAATGGATGATGCCGTATTGCGTGACAAATATTTGAAGGAAATTGAGTCATTGCCGCCTAAGCAGCAATTATCCCGATATTTGTTATTGGCAGAGTCCGCTCTAAACCGCCGCGATTACCCGACAGTTGAAAATAATCTGACTGCTGCCGCGCAAATCAACCCCAGCTTGACCAGACTGGTACGTTTGCAGTTGCGTTACGCTTTTGATCATGGCAACGCATTGGATGTATTGGATAAAACTGCCAAGCTGAAAAAGGCGGGGGCATTGAATGATTATGAGGCAAGCGAATATGAAAATTGGGCTTATCGCCGCTTATTGGCTTTATCCCGTGATGCCGGTGGCTTGAAAGCTTGCTTGAAACGTATTCCTGAAAGCGCGAAAGCAGGTGAGCTTTGCCTGTCTGTGGCAGAGAAATACGCACGCTTGGGGTTGTATGGTCAGGCCGTTAAATGGGTAGGAGAATATTATCCGCAAACCCGTCAAGCGGAACTGCTTGAGCCGTTTGCTGACAGCGTGCGCTATTTGGATGATAAAGCACAACGCCAAGCCATTGATACTGCGGACGGCTGGTTAAAGGCTAAGCCTGATGATGCATCTTTACTGCTACTGCTTGGCCAGTTGGCTTATGATAAACAATTATGGGGTAAAGCCCAAGGCTATTTGGAAGCCAGCCTTGCCGTTAAGCCGACAACTCAGGCACATTTAGTTTTGGCAAAAATTTTTGATGAGATGGAACAGCCCGTCAAAGCTCAAGAACAACGTCGTTTGGCTTTGGAAAGCGTAGCGGAAGAAGAGAATTTGCCTGCCGTATAATACTATTTTGAAATAGCTGAAAATGCCGTCTGAAAAGTTTCAGACGGCATTTTATATATGTATCGGTTTGGTATGATTGCTTGGTTTGTACCAATTGATTTTTAAAAGTGTTTAAGCAATATCCTGATGATGGCAGGTTAATGAATCTGCCTGTTTCATGATATGATTCGCCTTTATCAAATGTAAGTGGAAAACGGCATATGACTGCTTTAAAAAATGATACTTTCCTACGTGCTTTATTAAAAGAGCCGGTAGAGTACACGCCTATTTGGATGATGCGTCAGGCAGGGCGGTATCTGCCTGAATATAAAGCTACCCGTGCGGCGGCAGGCAGTTTTTTAGACCTATGTAAAAATACCGAATTGGCTACAGAGGTAACGATTCAGCCTCTTGAGCGCTTTAACTTGGATGCGGCTATTTTATTTTCGGATATTTTAACTGTACCCGACGCGATGGGCTTGGGTTTGTATTTTGCAGAAGGAGAGGGGCCGAAATTCGAGCGTGCTTTGCAGCATGAAGCCGATATTGCGAAGCTGGAAGTACCCGATATGGATAAGCTGCAATATGTATTTGATGCAGTAACTTCAATCCGCCGTGCATTGGCAGGCAGTGTGCCGCTTATCGGCTTTTCCGGCAGCCCGTTTACTTTGGCCTGTTATATGGTAGAGGGTGGAAGCAGTAAAGAGTTTCGTACTATCAAAACGATGATGTATTCCCGCCCCGAATTGTTGCATAAAATTTTGGATGTGAATGCACAGGCCGTTACAGCATATTTGAATGCGCAAATTGATGCCGGTGCGCAGGCCGTGCAGATTTTTGATACATGGGGTGGTGTATTGAGTGATGCGGCATTTGAAGCTTTCAGTCTGCGGTATATGCAGCAGATCGTACAAGGTTTGAAGCGTGAAAACGAAGGCCGTCGAGTGCCGGTGATTGTATTTACCAAGGGAGGCGGTTTGTGGCTGGAGAAGCTGGCCGGTATCGGAGCTGATGCTTTGGGCTTGGATTGGACATGTAATATCGGTGATGCGCGCCGCCGGGTGGGGGAGCAAGTGGCATTGCAAGGTAATTTTGATCCGTTTGCATTATTCGGTACCCCTGATAGTATCCGCAATGAAGTTGGCCGTATTTTGGCGGCTTATGGAGAGGGTAGCGGCCATGTTTTTAATTTGGGCCATGGTATCAATCAACATGCGGATCCCGAGTATGCTAAAATCTTAGTCGATACCGTACACGAACTTTCGCGACAATATCATAGTTAATATGATTTATTTAAGACCATAAGGTTTTTTAGCTGATATTTATAAAAATGCCGTCTGAAATTTTTCAGACGGCATTTTTATTGGATAAAGTATTTATTTTCCTTTGGAGTGATAAGATAAGGATCTTGAGTATATAGAATATGGTTAAGTATTTATTATAGAGTTTCGTATTATATAAAATAAATAAAAGGCACCAAAAATTGGTGCCTTTTATTTGAAAGGTTGGCGGAGTGGACGGGGCTCGAACCCGCGACCCCCGGCGTGACAGGCCGGTATTCTAACCAACTGAACTACCACTCCGCGCAAAGAAACTGGTGGGTGATGACGGAGTCGAACCGCCGACATTCTGCTTGTAAGGCAGACGCTCTACCAACTGAGCTAATCACCCTTTTATTTCTCGCTCAATGTTGCGAGAACGTAATTAAACCAAAAAGCTGCTTTCCTTGCAAGTATTTTAAAATAAATTTTAGCTTTTTCCTTGTAGTATCCAGTTTTCAAAGGAAATTATTTTTTCTTTACTTCCTGCGATCACGAGAATGTCTCCGGCTTCCAGTATAAAAGTCTCGTCATATTGCTGGATTTGATGGGTTTGACGGCGTACAAACAGCAGTTTAATTTCAAAATCCGCCAAAGGAATTTCTTTGATTTGCTTGCCGGCAGCGTAAGCTTCGTCGGGAAGGGCAAAGGCATAACGGCTGATGCTGGCTTTTTCATCGTAAAAATCTTTTTTACCGTTTTTCCCGGAAAACAGCCCTTGTAAGATTTGATAGCGGCTATGGCGTATATCAGTGATGATTTTGTGTACATTTTGATAGGAAATGCCGGATCCAAGCAGTGTATAGGCGGCTAATGCAAGGCTGGACTCTTTGGCATCCGATACGGTTTCTTCGGCACCCATCTCGGCAAATGTTTGCAGATAGTCGTCGCTGGTTGCGCGAACATGCACCGGCATGGTGGGATACATGTACATAATATTATCGAGAATGTGACGGGTTTCGGCCATGTTATTTAATGTAATAACTACCATTTTTGCGCGTGATAGTCCTGCTGCTTCAAGTACTTCACGCCGTTTGGCATCGCCGAATGCAACCGGTTCTCCTGCGCTGCGGGCGATCCGTACGCGTTCGGCATCCAGATCTAGTGCGTAGTAGGTGATATTTTCTTGTTCGAGAATCCGTGCGATGGTTTGGCCGCAGCGCCCGTAACCAATTATAAGGATATGCTCGGATTTACTCATCGTAGCAATCAGCATATTTTGCAAATCAACGGCTTTCATATCCCAATCGGATTTCACCAAACGATTGATGATCTTTTCGCTGCCGTTAAGGATGAACGGAGCCAATATCATAGAAACCAAAATAGCAGCGGTAGCGGCTTGTTCCCATTCTGAAGAAAGCATATTGAGTTTATGAGAGACGGTTAGGATAACAAAGCCGAATTCGCCGCCTTGTGCCAGATACATCGCGGTTTTCATGCTGTCGGCGACGCTATGGCGCAAATAACGGGCAATAGCCGTGATAATCAACGCTTTTAATACAAGTAATATGATTAACAGCATCAGTACGCTTTGCCAGCCTTGTATAAGGGCTGTGATATCAAGCTTCATGCCGACTGTAATGAAGAAGAAGCCCAGTAAGATGTCGCGAAACGGGCGGATATCGTCTTCAACTTGAAATCGGTATTCGGTTTCGGAAAGCAGCATACCGGCTACAAATGCTCCCAAAGCCAAGGATAGGCCTTCTAGCTCGGTGAGGTAGGCAACACCCAGAGTAACCAGTAAAACGTTAATCATAAACAGCTCGGATGACTTTTGTTTGGCTACGAGACGGAACCAAGGTGTCATCAGGCGGCTGCCTATCACGAATAAGAGGCCCAATGTGGCGATCATTTTAACGGTTGCTATACCTAGGGCATACAGAAGGTTGTCTTGGCTATCGCCGGCCAAAGCCGGCAGCAGAATCATCAGCGGTACGACAGCGATATCCTGCATGAGTAATACGCCCATCGCCATTTGGCCATGCGGCTGTCCCAGTTCCGTTGTTTCCGAGAGAATACGGCTGACGATGGCGGTAGATGACATAGCCAGTGCGCCTGCAATAGTAAAGGCATGAATAACCGGGGTATTTTGTAGTAGAAGAATGCCGAATATAGCCGTAATGGTGAGAACAACCTGTAGCCCGCCCAAGCCGAAAACCAGCTTGCGCATGGCTTTTAGCTTAGGTAATGAAAATTCCAAGCCGATACTGAACATTAGAAACATAATCCCGATTTCACCGAGATAATCAGTGGCAGGAGTTTGCGGGATCAGATGGAATACGCCGGGCCCGGCCAAAAATCCGACCAACAGATAGCCCAACATAGATGGAATATTGAGTTTGCGACAGATGATTACGGTTAAAACCGCAACCAGCAAGACGATAACGATAGGGGCTAGGGAAAAATGCATAGCGGGTGGTTTCGGTTTTCAGACGGCTAGAATCGGTCAAACCGGCGAGCACAGGATATACCGTATGGATTTGGTTTCAAGGTGCCGCCGGGATATTGAAGTCCGTATAGTCGTTAGATAGATTGATCCATTTCTGCGGCAGGCATATTCGCCGATTTGCCGGTAGGGCGTGCGGGTACGCCGACAACGGTAGTGTATTCCGGTACATCAGAGACAACAACACTGCCTGCTCCGATTTTAGACCAGTTGCCGATACGGATATTGCCCAATACCGAGGCATTGGCACCGATCATGACGCCGTCGCCGACTTTCGGATGGCGGTCGCCGCTTTCTTTGCCGGAACCGCCCAGGGTTACGCCATGCAAAATAGAAATATCGTTACCCAGTACGGCGGTTTCTCCCACAACAAAACCGGTAGCGTGGTCGAGCATCAAGCCGTGACCGAAGCGGGCCGCCGGATGGATATCAGTGCCGAATACTTCCGACATACGGTTTTGCAGAAAGTAAGCGAGGGTTTTACGCTGATTTTTCCACAACCAGTGGTTGATGCGGTGTGCTTGGATAGCGTGAAAGCCTTTGAAATAAAGCAGCGGTAATGAATATTGGTCACAGGCCGGATCGCGATCGTAGCACGCGCGGATATCGCATTCTACGGCAGCGATAATCGAAGGATCGTCTTTAAGTGCTTGGATATAGACTTCGTAAAGCGCGCGCGCATCCATAATGGCGCTGGACAACTTGCTAGATAAGTGAAAGGCTAAAACTCTGTCAAGCGAAGTATGGCGCAGCACGGTCAGATGGAGAAAACTAGCCAACATTGGTTCGGATTTTGCCGCAGTTTCAGCTTCTTGGCGGATGGTTTGCCATAAATCGGAATCATTCGTGCGGGTAGTTTGGATATTCATGATGTGCTCGCGGTTATGTTGTGGTTGGTGTTTTGAAATTGCTAGGTGTTTGCTGATAGCATATGTTTGTATCTTACCGATAAAAGGTTGCTTTTTTCAATTATTTCTTCATGGTGGGCTTCAGTGAAATAAGGCTGTCTGAAAATTTTCAGACGGCCTTTATTGTTTCGGGCTACATCAGCACGATATCGTACTGTTCCTGGGTGTAGGTGGATTCCACTGCTAGTGAGATGGGTTTGCCGATGAAGTCGATCAGCATTGCCAATGATTGCGATTCTTCGTCGAGGAACAAATCGATAACGGGCGGAGAAGCTAAGATACGGAAGCTTTGGACATCATAACGGCGGGCTTCACGTACGATTTCACGCTGGATTTCGTAACAAACGGTTTGCGCCGTTTTCAGACGGCCTCTGCCTTGGCAGGTCGGGCAAGGTTCGCACAGCACATGGTTGAGGTTTTCGCGGGTGCGTTTGCGGGTCAGTTCGACCAGTCCTAAACTGGTAAATCCGTTCAGGGTAACGCGGGTGCGGTCAAAACTGAGCGCTTTGGCCAACTCCTGTAAAACGGCCTCACGGTGGGCTTCGTGCGCCATATCGATAAAGTCGATAATGATGATGCCGCCTAAATTGCGCAAACGCAGCTCGCGGGCAATGGCGTGGCAGGCTTCGAGATTGGTTTTGAAAATGGTTTCGTCAAAATTTCTAGCCCCGACAAAGCCGCCGGTATTGACATCGATTGTAGTCATGGCTTCGGTAGCTTCAATAATCAGATAGCTGCCGAAATTCAGATTGACCCTTGGCTGCAAGGCCCGATTGATTTCCTGTTCGATATTGTAGCTTTCAAACAGCGGGCGTTCGCCTTGGAATAATTGGATTTTACCTACCGCCCCTTGTACGTATTGTTCGGCGAAGGCCAGCATACGTTGGTAATTTTCTTTGGAATCGACCAGGATTTCGCGGGTATTGTCGTTGAACATATCGCGCAAGACGCGTAACGAGAGCGGTAAATCTTGATATAGTAGAGTCTCAGGCGGACTGGTTTTAGCTTGTTGCTGGATGTTACGCCATAGTTTGGTCAGGTAGTCGATATCGGCTTGAAGTTCGCCGTCGGTCGCGGTTTCGGCACTGGTGCGGATGATATAGCCGTGGCAGGCTTCGGCGGGCAACAGATTATTGAGCCGTTCTCGCAGGCTGTTGCGCTCTTCTTCATCTTCGATTCTTTGCGAAATGCCTATATGTTCGTCTTGAGGCAAATGCACAAGGAAACGGCCGGCTAGGGAAATTTGTGTGGATAGGCGCGCACCTTTGGTGTTAATCGGATCCTTGATCACTTGAACCAAAATAGATTGGCCTTCAAACAACATATGCTCGATACGTTGGGTTTCGTCCGGATTCTGCCGTTGTTCCAATAGATCGACGATATGCAGGAAGGCGGCGCGTTCCAATCCGATATCGATAAATGCACTTTGCATGCCAGGCAATACGCGGCGCACAATGCCTAAATAAATATTGCCTACCAATCCGTGACCGCTGTTACGTTCTATATGTAGTTCACATATGTTGTTTTCTTCCAGCATAGCCACGCGGGTTTCTTGTGGGGTAATGTTGACCAATACGGTTTCCGGCGGGCGCACGCAGTCTTTAGGCAGGGGAATACTGGGTAACATAAGTTAAAGCTTCCTAAAATCAAATATTTTTGTCATCGGCTCTGAGCCAAGCGTTATGGCTGCGATAGAGGCCGTCTGAAAAAGACGATGGCAAAAATATTTTGGTATGGCGAAGGCGTAGCGGTGTAATGAAATCTCATTAAAATCAGGCAGGCGGCCGTTGCCGTTTTGGGGTATTGGGGCGTGGAAAAGCAGATTCGGTGAGACTGCCGCTACTTGGTAGTGTACTGAAATTAAACCCGATTACTATACGCTAAAACGCCATATTGCGCCAATAAAGGAATCTTAATATAGCAATTAAAAGCAGATACGGTAGTGGAGGCAATATCAGTTTGTATGCTTTACGGAACACATCGTGGCTGATTTTATTGTGTCGGGTGCCGTTGCTTTTTCGGCATTGATTGCATCTGGTATTTCCTACCGTATGAGGCGAGCATATTACTTGCATCTGAGCTGTATCCTATGCGGTTTGGATATTTATCAGGGCATGGAAAACGGCGGTACGGGGTAGCCGGCCGCAGACAATAGGGAAACGGTTTCATATACGGGTAATCCCATCACGCCGGTAAAACTGCCGTGCAGGTGGGTAACGAAAATACCGCCTAAACCTTGTATGCCGTAAGCACCGGCTTTATCCATAGGCTCGCCACTGGCGATATAGGCGTCTATTTCGGCAGCCGTGAGTGTTTTGAAGCATACGTTGCTTTGTTGCAGAGTGTGGTGCGTTTGGCCTTGGTAGTAAATTGAAACGGCGGTGAGTACCTGATGTTCGCTGCCCGAAAGGCTTTGCAGGATGTCGCGGGCGTGCTGCGCCGATTCCGGTTTGCCTAAAATTTGGTCGGTTAAGGCTACGGTGGTATCGGCAGTGATGAGAGGATAATCCGGCAGGCGGGTATTTTCGGCTTGCCATGATGACAGGGCAGCAGCATTTTTTTCGCGAGCCATCCGGGTTACATAGTGGCTGGCGGCCTCTCCGGATAGAGGGGTTTCATCGATATCGCCTTTCAATCGGATAACGCGGTAACCGAGGCTTTCTAAAATTTCACGCCGGCGCGGGCTGCCGGAAGCTAGATAAAGTGTATGCATTATAAATAGGCCGTCTGAAAAAAATGGTATTTGCCGGTTATTTTTTACCTTGGCCGCTTACTGCGGCACGTTGTAATTTGTCGAGCCATGCGGTGGGTAACAGCCGTTTCAGATACCAGAAAACTTTGGTAGGCAGGGTAACGCGGTAGCGGGCCTTGGGGTGCGCGGTAGTCAGTGCTTTCACGCATATGGCGGCGCAATCAGGTGAAGACATGGTAAACGGGGCTGCATCGCCTTCTGTTTCGAGACGGCGTAATTGGGCGCGGTAGCTTTCGGCGTGTACACTATTTTCAGTATCGATATAGCGGTTGAACGTAATGAGGGCATTGTCGCGAAAGCGTGTGGCAATCGGCCCCGGTTCTACGAGGCTGACAAAAATACCGCTGCCGTGGGTTTCATGGCGAAGCGTGTCGCACATGCCCTCAAGTGCGAATTTGCTGCTGTTGTAGGCACCACGCCAAGGCATGGCGGCAAAGCCGAGGATGCTGCTGTTGACGAGAATGCGGCCATGTCCTTGTTTGCGGAAGATTTTCATGGCATGGGTAATGCATTCCCAAGTGCCGAATACGTTGGTTTCAAACTGTTGTAGCAGAGCTGTGCGGGGAATGTCTTCAACGGCGCCGACTTGTCCGTAGCCGGCATTGCAGAATAAGGCATCCAACCTGCCACCGGTGGCGGTGAGAAGGTGTTCGAAGGCAGCCTCGATTTGCGTACTGTCGGTTACGTCGAGCAATAGTGCGTCTGTCAGGCCTTCATTTTGCAGGCGGGATACGTCGGCAGTTTTCCGGCAACCGGCAAAAACCCGCCAGCCAGCGGCCTGCATCTGTTTGGCGGTATCGTAGCCGATACCGCTGGAGCAGCCCGTAATAAGGATGGTTTTCATGTGATTTTTTTTCGTTTGCTATTGGATACCCAAGACCGTCTGAAAAAACGTTTTGTCTTTTTATTTTGCCGACAGTGGCTTTGCTGCTTTATTGTTTGCGGAGGGCGGGAAGGCTATCAGGTTTTCGATCTGCATGTGTATGCCGATGCGGCTGCCGACAGGGTGGTCGTGGTGACCGGGAACATGGGCGAGAACCTCTTCCCCGCTATCCAACCTGAGGGTATAGGTGAAATAACTGCCTTTGAAATCTTTTGCCAGCACTTCGGCCTGTACCGGGCTATGGTCGTCATGGATAATGTCGTCAGGGCGGATGAGTACGTCTACTTCCTGACAGCTTTGGCAGGCAATCGGTACCGTACCGCAGAAATCACCGCAGGCTAAGCGGATGCAATGCGTGCTGATGGTTTGCCCGCGCAATAAAACACCCTCTCCGATAAAAGCGGCTGCTTCGGCATTGGCCGGATGGTGGTAAAGGTTGTAGGGGGTATCCCATTGCTGGAGGCTGCCGGCCGACATGATGCCGATTTTATCGGCCATGGAAAAAGCTTCTTGTTGGTCGTGGGTAACCAAAACCGCGCTGGTGTTTTCTTTTTTGAGCAGTTGGCGGACTTCTTTCGACAAGCGTGCGCGCAGGTCTGCATCGAGATTGGAAAAAGGCTCGTCAAGCAAAATCAGATCAGGCTTGGGTGCCAGTGCGCGCGCCAGCGCAACCCTTTGTTGCTGGCCTCCGGAAAGCTCGTGGGGGTAGCGTTCTCCGTAGCCTTGCATGCCGATGAGCAAGAGTAGTTCGTCTACGCGCTGCTTGCGCTCGTTTGTAGTTTGCCGGTGAATGCCGAAAGCAATATTGTCTGCTACGGTGAGGTGGGGGAACAAAGCATAGTCTTGGAAAACCATGCCGATACGGCGTTGGTGCGGGGGAACAAAGCTGTTGCCGTCTGAAAGTGTGCGGCCGTTTAGCGAGATGCTGCCGTTTTGGGGCTGTTCAAAACCGGCAATGGCACGTAAGGCGGTGGTTTTTCCACAGCCCGAAGCACCCAGCAAACAGGCAATTTCGCCTTTTTTCAGATTGAAGCCGAAGTGGTTTAATACGGTTTTGCTGCCGAATTGGAGGTGCAGGTCGGAAACTTCTAAAATCATCGGTTACGCTCCGTTCGTGAAAACAGAATAACGGGCAAGAGGCCGGTTAATACGATTAAAAGGGCAGGTAGCGCGGCATAAGCATATTGGCCTTCGGTGGTGAAGGCATAGATACGTACGGCCAGCGTATCCCAATCATAAGGACGTGTCATCAGAGTGATGGGCATCTCTTTCATAATATCGACAAAAGCCATCAATACGGCCGTGCCTAGCGAGCCTTTTAAAAGAGGCAGGTAAACGCGGCGCAGTACACCTGTGCCGGTGCAACCGAGCGAGCGGGCTGCTTCGGCTTGAGAGGGACTGATGCGTTCTAATCCGGCTTCGATAGAGGCATAGCCAACGGCGAGAAACCGGATCAGGTAAGCCAGCAGCATGACTGCCAGTGTGCCTTTGATGATCGCACTGCCTTCGGGTAATTGCAGTTTTTCAATCAATAAATTGTCGAACCATGCCACCGGAACGAATACGCCGACGGCCAATACCGTACCCGGTACGGCGTAACCCAATGTGGTAATACGCGCGGCAACGGCTGCCAAGCGGCTGCGGTCGGCACGCTTGGCAAGTGCCACCAGCAAGGCGACGGCGGCGACCAGAAGGGCGGCTGCCAAGGATGCGGCAAACGAGTGCCAGGCGTTGAGCCATAAGGTGCGGTTAAAGCTGACGGGCCAAGTTTCATAAGCCCAAACAGTAAGTTGAACAACCGGGATCACAAAGGCGAGCAGCAAAATGAGGCTGCAAAAAGCACTGGCCAGCCATTTGCGGACACCGTGCAGAGATTTGTGGCGTTGCTGTTGTGCTTTGCCCGCCTGATGAAAACGCCGGCGGCCCCGGCTGATTTGTTCCAACACCAATAATATGAATACTGCCGTAATCAGTAGTGCCGCCAGCTGTTTGGCGGTTTCAAGGGAATAAAAGTCAAACCATGCTTGGTAAATGGCGGTGGTGAAGGTGTCGTATGTGAAAACGGATACGGTACCGAAATCGGCTAATGTTTCCATCAGGGCGAGAATCAGGCCGCCGCCTATCCAAGGTCTGGCCATCGGTAGGGCGATTTTGACAAATGACTGTGCGGGCGAAAGCCCCAACGATGCGCCGGCTTCCAAGGCGCGTTGTCCCATTCCGGAAAAAGCGTTGCGGGCAAGCAGGTAGACGTAAGGATAAAAAGTCAGGCTCATTACCGCAGTTAATCCGAATACATTGCGAATATCAGGCAAGCCTTGTTCGAGTCCGTAATTCTCCCGTAACCACGTGCTGAGCGGGCCTGTATAGTCGAATAACCCTAACTGGGTAAACGCCAATACATAAGCAGGAACGGCTAAAGGCAGCATCAAGGCCCAAAAGAAAAAGCGGCGCAGTGGAAATTCATACATGGCGGTAAGCCAGGCACATAGCGTGCCGATTACGGTAACGCCGATACCTACGCCCGTAACCAGTATCAAAGTATTTTTGATTAGCTCCGACAATTGGAATTCTAATAAAAATTCCCAAATTTCTGCATCAAATTCACCTACCGCAGTGGTGATAACGGCTAATGGCACGATAACCAGCAGCGTGCACAACAGCAGCCAGCCGCGCGGCAGCAGTTTGATTAATGATAAGTTCATGTTTCAGACGGCCTGCATTGATTCGGTAGGTGCGATTATCGGGGGCATAGGCAATAAATGCAATGGCAAACCGCTATATTTTCGGTATTTTTAAGATAAATGATAGCTTTTATTATTCTCTTGTCGGCTGCTTTCGAATGGAGTAGAATGGCTCTATATCTAAATGAGAATAGTCTTTAATTCCATTTTGATAACGGGAAATAGGGCCGTACGGAAGGTTTACAGAATCAGGCCGAAGCTCCGTTGCCGTTTTATTTCAGCGATTATCCATACTGGCATAGTGTACCTCTTTTATCTTTTTTATAAGGTTGAGGAATTGCGGAACAGGGAAGGTGTTAACCGCAAGATTTGCTTGTATGGCTTGAAGACAAAGGAATTCAGTGATGATGAAAAAAATCTTGGCTGCCTCGTTGGCTTTGGGTGTCGCCGCCCCCGCGCTTTCTGCCGAACTGGTTGTTTATACCTCGCGTGCAGACAATTTGTTGAAGCCGATTGTGGCCGCTTATGAAAAACGTACCGGCAATACCATCAAATTGGTGAGCGGTACCGCAGGTCCGCTGATGGAGCGGATGAAGGCCGAAGGCCGCAATAGCCCGGCCGACGTACTGATTACCGTAGACGGCGGCAATTTGTGGCAAGCCTCTCAGATGGGCTTGTTACGTCCGGTTAACTCCGCTACGCTGAAGAAGAATATTCCCGCCCACCTGCGTGATCCGAAAAATGAATGGTTCGGTTTGTCTGTACGTGCGCGTACTATTTTTTACAATACCAACAAAGTTAAACCTTCCGAGCTTTCTACTTACGCGGATTTGGCTAATCCGAAATGGAAAGGCCGTTTATGCTTGCGTACTTCGGCCAATGTGTACAATCAATCTCTGGTTGCAACCATGATTGCCAATCAAGGTGCGGCTAAAGCTACCCAAGTAGTAAAAGGGTGGGTGAACAATCTGGCAGTGGCTCCGTTTGCCAATGATACCGCTATGCTTGAGGCGATCGGCGCGGGCCGTTGTGATGTGGGTATTGCCAATACTTATTATTACGGCCGTTTGATGGAGAAGCAGCCCAACCTGCCCATCGGCATCGTGTTTGCCGACCAAAAAGGCAAGGGTACCCATGTGAATGTTTCGGGTGCGGGTGTAGCCAAATACAGCAAACAGCCTGCTGAGGCGCAAAAATTCATCGAATGGTTATCCAGCAGCGAAGCGCAAAATTTATTTGCGGATCTGAACAACGAATATCCGGCTAATGCCGGCGTGCTGCCTGATCCGCGTGTTGCGAAATGGGGCAAGTTCAAGCAAGACGTCATTAATGTTTCGGTAGCAGGGCGTAACCAGCGTCAGGCAGTGATGCTGATGCGTCGCGCAGGCTTCCGTTAAGGTGGAATTGTGATAAAAGGCCGTCTGAAATTTCAGACGGCCTTTTTATATGTTGATAGCCAAGCTTGTATTTATTGTAAATTTGAGGTGTGGGGTTCTATCGGGTAGAAGCATAAAGTGTTGGTATCAATCCGAACATTGGCCGATGGTACGGGCTATTGAGAATTGGTTTGGCGGTATATTTCAGAAGAGGGGCCATTTTGAAGACTGCCGTGGTGCTTTCCGATAAAATAACCGCCGTGTATTAACGGCGCGATTTTTATGGATATAGTTTGGGCTTTGGGCGGCTTGGCGGTGTCGGCATTTACTTCGGCAACCATTCTGCCCGGAACTTCGGAAGCCGCTTTTTTGGCCGCATTGCATGTTTACCCACAACATTGGGCAATTATTTTATTGGTAGCCGGCTTGGCAAACGGCTTGGGCAGTGTGGTGTCTTATACTATGGGGCGGTTGATTCCTCCTAAAAAGCAGCCGTCTGAAAAAGTGTTGGCTTGGCTGAAACGGTGGGGCGTATGGACACTTTTATTGGCTTGGGTGCCTGTCATAGGCGACGGCTTACCGATTGCCGCTGGCTGGTTGCGTTTGAATGTTTGGCACAGCACTTTGATGTTGATAGCAGGGAAATTTTTACGTTATGCGGCTTTGTTGGGAGCTGCGGTTGTTATTTGAACGGTAGAGATACGGTTTCAGACGGCCTCTTACTGCCGTAAACCGTGCTAAAAAATAGGTGGATATGAGCGGTATTCAAATTACTTGGGGTGAGATTGTATTGTATTTGCACGGCTTGGCGGTTTTGGGTTGTGCTTTGCGGGTTTTGTATAAACAGCGCAATATCGGCAATACTTTTGCCTGGTTGATTTTGTTCTTTGTCGTGCCGTTTATAGGTGTGGCGCTGTATTTGTTGTTGGGGGAGCCGAGGTTAGGAACGGCTCGTGCAAAACGAACGGCCGAGATGAACCGTTTCTATACCGAAGTCAGCGAACGTTATTTGGCTGATGTTCATTTGGAAATACGCGATGATTTGTCGCCGCATTACCGCGGTATCAGCCAGCTTTCTTCATCGGTTACCGGGCTTTACGCGACCAACAGCAATGCGATGAGTTTGCTTTACACGACCGAAAGCATTCTCGACAGTATGCTTGACGATATCCGTACTGCCTCCCATTCCTGCGTTTTGGTTTTTTACATTATCGATCCTCAAGGCCGTATCGAAACTTTATTAGAGGCATTGGAAGAAGCGGCGCAGCGTGGAGTGGATTGCATGGTGTTGGCAGATGCGGTCGGTAGCAAGGCTTTTTTTCGAAGCTATTGGCCGCGTCGTTTGCGGGCGGCCAAAGTGAAAGTAGAAAGTGCCTTGCCGGTAGGGCTTTGGCGTTCGCTATTTACCCGTACTGATTTAAGAAATCACCGTAAGATATTGATTGTAGATAAAAAAATCGGCTATACGGGTAGCTTTAACTTGGTTGATCCGCGTTATTTCAAACAAAATGCGGGTGTCGGCGAGTGGGTGGATGTTATGATGCGGTGCAGCGGGCCGCTGGTGTTGGAAATGGCTGCAGTGTTTTATGCCGATGTGGCGGTAGAAGATGATCGTAATCTGGCAGAAGTCCAGCAGTATTTAAAAGGCTTTGCCGAGCAGATTCCAGCCCTTATGCCCGGGAAAAGAATGGCCGGCAATATTGTGGCCCAAGTGATCCCTTCTGCACCCAACCAAGCCGAAAGGGTGATTTACGATACGATTATTTCGGCAATTCATGCGGCCGAGCGCAGGCTGATGATTACGACACCTTATTTTATTCCGGATGAACCTCTGCTGTTGGCACTCACGACTGCTGCCCGTCGGGGCGTGGAGGTTACATTGATTTTGCCGGCTAAGGTTGATTCGCTGATGGTGCGTTATGCATCTCGCGCGTATTACCCGATTTTACTCGAAGCAGGTGTGAATATTGCTTTGTATGAAGGCGGTTTGTTACATGCGAAAACGCTGACCGTAGATGACGACTATGCTCTTTTCGGCACGGTAAACATGGATATGCGCAGCTTTTTTCTTAATTTGGAGATCAGCTTGGCCATTTATGACCGTGCGATGACGGCAGAAATTGCCGGCCGTCAGTATGCTTATCTGGCCGATAGCCGACGTATTGATGCCGGTGTATGGCGTTTGCGTCCGAGATGGTGGGGATTAGTTGAAAATACAGTACGTTTGATGAGTCCGCTGTTGTAGTGCATGGATAGGCCGCGTATAGCTGCCGCTGAAGAGATTACTGATTGGGCGGATTAGGCCGTCTGAAAAATTGCGGATGCATAAGCTTGATAATTTTCAGCCATTACTGCAATAGAACGCCATAGTTGTAGAATAAGCGGTTTTGCCGTTGTATTTTATGTAAGTATTTATATAGTTAAGTAGAAATAAGCCGCATATGCTTGGATATGCGGCTTATTTTTTCTAGATGACGGATGGTTTCTTAATTTCCATGCCGGGAAGTCTCGTGTGTTTTTTCCCATACCAATTGTGGAGAAAGTTTATTCAGGCAGTCTGTGTGCCCGAGCGGACATTCCCGTTTGAAGCAGGGGGAGCATTCCAAATTCAAGCTGATGATTTTTGCCTGCGGGCTGAGCGGCGGCGTGTGATCCGGGCTGGATGAACCGTAGATGGCGGCCACTTTACAACCTAGGGCGGCAGCCAGGTGCATTAATCCGCTATCATTGCAAACAACGGTATCAGCGCAAGCAAGTAGGTCTATGGCTTCGGCCAAGCTGGTTTTGCCGCATAGATTTTGACAAAGGCCGTCTGAAAGACGGTTGATTTCATCCGCTATTTCAAAATCTTTTTGCGAACCAAAGAGCCAAATCTGCCAGCCTTGCTGTGCATAGCGTTTCGCCAAGTCGGCAAAATGAGCAGCAGGCCAACGTTTGGCAGGGCCGTATTCTGCGCCCGGACAGAAAGCTACGATAGGGCGGTTGGTATCCAAGCTGTGTTTACTTAATGCTTCGGCCTGGCTTTTGGGGGCGATTTTGAATGCAGGATTATCGGAGTGGCCGTTAAAATCGTTTTGGCGGTCATAAGCCAGTGCGGTATAGCGGTCTACCATGAGCGGCAGGGCGGCTTTGTCGAGTTTGCGGATATCGTTTAACAGAAAATAGCGTGATTCACCCACATATCCGGTGCGCCGCTTGATGCCCGTAGCAGCGGCAATGACAGCGGATTTCAGAGAGCCGGGTAATACGATGACTTGGTCGTAGCCGTGTTTGCCCAGCTCCCGTCCCACTTGCCAGCGTTTTTTTAGCTCGAGCGCGCCATGTCCGAAAGGGTTTTCGAAAACACGGTTTACTTCGGGCATACGTTCGAATACGGCCATTGACCATTTGGGAGCAAATACATCGATTTGGCAGCCCGGGTGAAGCTCGTGTAGCCGGCGGTAAAGCGGCTGAGTCATAACGCAATCGCCGATCCAGCTGGGAGAAATAATCAGGATTTTTTTAGATGTCATGTAGGCCGGGGTTCTGTGGGAAGAGTTGTGCGGTTAAGCAAATATTTTGAGGCAATGCTGCTTTTCATTTTCTCGATACTGCCATTTTCAGATACCGTTTTTATTTGGTATTCGGGTATTTTTAGCTGCTCGGTCATTTGCTTTATCGATTGTATATTAAAGAGGTGCTTATCCGAGATTGCAAATGTTTTGAGGTATAGGTATCGGATTTTAGAACCAATCAGCTGTCTGTTTCTTGGTATCGGATTTTTTGGTTACGGCGGATGAGGGTGGCTGCATTGTCTTGAACATGCCAGCGGGTATTGCCGTTGCTATATTCCGCCCCTTGCGCCCATGCGCTCACTTGGGTCAGAACCTCTACCGTGCTGCCTTGGCGAAGCTCGACAGCCAGCGGGCTGCGGTCGTTGAGATAAACGGCCGTGATGCGTCTGCCGTTGGCTGCCCGGTAAGAGATGGTGTTGTTTTGTATCTCGGCGACAACCGGCGTAGGAGCTTCGGGGCGCACGGCACGTTGTGAACCGCATGCGCTAAGTAGGGCAGCCAATAAAAGGGGAAGATATCGGCGCATCATGTTGTATCCCGCTGCTGTTAATGGTGGCCTTTGGCTTCGCCTTCCAAATGGTAGACGGCACCGCAATACGGGCATTCGATAGAGCTGTTGGATTCGATCGGCAAAAATACGCGCGGGTGGCCGTTCCAAGTTTCATTTTGCGGGCCTGAACAATGCAGCGGTAAATCGTGTGGTGTGATAACGATGGTTTGGTCGTTCATATATGTTTCTTTCATATCGGATATAGGTTCGAATAGGCCGTCTGAAACGCATTCAGACGGCCTGAAAAAGCTTATTTTACATAAGTCAGCAAATGGCGGTAAGCGGGATTGCGGCCGCACACGATATCGAAAAAGCGGCTTTGGATGTCGGTAGTAACCGGGCCGCGTTCGCCGATACCAATTTGGCGGTTATCGATTTCGCGTATGGGCGTTACTTCGGCTGCCGTGCCGGTGAAGAATACTTCGTCGGCAATATAGAGTTCGTCGCGGGTAATACGTTTTTCCACTACTTCGAGGCCGATTTCTTTAGCGATGGTGATAACGGTACGGCGGGTAATGCCGTCTAATGCAACGTCTAAAGCGGGGGTGTAGAGAACATTATCTTTCACCACAAAAATATTTTCCCCCGATCCTTCGGCAACATAACCTTGTGCATCCAGCAAGATAGCTTCATCGTAACCGCCCTGCTGGGCCTCCGTATTAGCCATAATCGAATTCATGTAGTTGCCGTTGGCTTTGGCTTTGATCATGGTAATGTTGGGGTGGTGCCGGGTAAACGAGCTGATTTTGCATCGGATTCCGCGTTTGAGGCCTTCTTCGCCGAGATAGGCGCCCCACGCCCAAGCGGCTACGATAACTTGGACATCGTCTTCTTTCGGCGCAATACCGAGTTTGGCCGAACCGTAAAATGCCATCGGGCGGAAGTAGCACGAACTCAGGCCGTTGGCTTTGACAACATCGATATGCGCCTGATTGATTTCTTCTTTGCTGAACGGCAGCTGCATGCCGGTGATTTTTGCAGAGTTAAACAAGCGGTCGGTGTGTTCTTGCAAACGGAAAATAGCCGGGCCTTCGGCGGTTTCGTAAGCACGCACGCCTTCGAATACGCCCATGCCGTAGTGCAGGGTATGGGTAAGAACATGGGTTTTGGCCTCGCGCCAATCCACCAATGTGCCGTTGTACCAAATTTTTCCGTCGCGATCGTCCATTGTCTGAGCCATGATGTCTTTCTTTCTTCTGAGTAGATTTGAAACTTGTGTTGGATGAATACTGTAAGTTTCAGGCGGGAAACGGCTGAGCGGTACGCAGCACAGATAACGGTAGGATAAATCGTTTTATAAAACCGGCGCGGTGCGTGTGGCAGCTGCCGGAGAGTTTCAGACGGCCTGAATATCCGATTATTCTATTATACAGATTGTGTACAAGCAACCGTGCCGGCTAAGGGGTACGGCATATCGGATAACGCAAAGGTACTAAAATCGTTTAAACTAATAATAATCTCCTTTCTGCCTATTGGCCGGATGTCTTGTTTTTTATCGGAGTGCGATGATGAAAGCCATTTCCTTAATTTTTAAGATACTTATTTTATTGGTATTTTTGTTGCTGGCTGTCAGTAATGTACAGACCGTTCAATTTTTCTACCTACCCGGCTATGAAGTAAGCTTGCCGCTGATTGTCGTGTTGTTCGGCGCATTTGTAGTTGGAACCGTGTTTGGTATTTTTGCAATGTTCGGGCGTTTGCTGCGCTTGCGTAGCGAAAATAACCGTCTTCGGGCAGAAGTGAAGAAAACCGCGCGTATGGGCGAACAGGATCTGCAGACTCCCGCCGCTTCTGAAACGGTTGTCGTACCAACTACCGTATCCAAGGCGGAATAAGCGCGTATGGATAATGAAATTTGGATGTGGCTGCTGCCGATTTTCCTGCTGCCGGTATTTTTTGCGATGGGTTGGTTTGCGGCTCGGGTAGACATGAAAACGGTATTGAAACACGCTAAAACTGTTCCTGCCGGTTTTTATAAAAGTTTGGATGCGTTGGTAGACCGCCAAACAGGGCGCGCTGCCAGAGAATTGGCTGAGGTAACCGATTTGCAGCCGCAGTCGTACGAACTGAATTTAACTTTGGGCAAACTTTACCGCCAACGCGGTGAGAACGATAAAGCGATTGCGATGCATAAAGCTTTATTGGATGCACCCGATACCGTGGGCGAAAAGCGCGAACGGGTTTTGTTCGAGTTGGGGCAGAACTACCAAAGCGCGGGGCTGGTTGACCGTGCCGAACAGATTTTTCTCGGTTTGCAAAACGGCAATATGGCTAAAGATGCCCGTGAGGTGCTGTTGGGCATTTACCAGCAAGACCGCGACTGGGGCAAGGCGATTGAAATGGCTCAGTTGCTCAGCCATGACGAGCAGACTTACCAATTTGAAATCGCCCAATTCCATTGCGAGTTGGCGCAGGCTGCGTTGTTTCAATCTGATTTTGAGACGGCTCGCCAAGAAGTGCGTAAAGCCTTGGATGCCAATCGAAAATGTACCCGCGCCAATATGATTTTGGGCGATATCGAGCAAAAACAGGGCAATCTTCAGGCCGCAATTGATGCTTATACCGCGATTGAAAAGCAAAACCATGCTTATCTGAGTATGGTGGGCGAGCGTTTGTATGATGCCTATGATGCTTTGGGTAAGCCGCAAGAGGGTTTGAATGTACTGACGGGTTATGCGAAAACCTTTCCGCAGCTTGATTTGATTAATGTGATTTATGAAAAATCACTACTGCTTCACGGTGAAGCCGCCGCGGCCCAAACAGCCATAGACTTGGTACGCCAGAAGCCCGATTTGCAAGGCGTTTACCGTTTGCTGGGTTTGCAGATTAGCGAAATGGATCCGACTTGGAAGGCAGATGCGGATATGATGCGCGCGGTAGTCGGCCGGCAATTGCAAAAAGCGGTGATGTACCGTTGCCGAAACTGCCATTTTAAATCACAGGTATTTTTTTGGCACTGTCCGGCCTGCAATAAATGGGAAACGTTTACGCCCAACCGTATCGAAGTTTAACCCACGAAACAAGCGGCTTAGTTCAGATTGCAGCCGCTTGTTTGTTTTTGGCGACCCCGTTTCAGACGGCCTGAAAACAGCCGGTGGATTTTTGTAAAGAATATTGATTGAATTTGAAAGAGATGTGGTTATGAACCGTTTGTCTTTACCCGAATATGATCCGCAAGATCCGGCGGCTTTTCTTTATACTTTAAGCGATGCCTATTTGGCTTACGCCCAAGAGCATGGCGATACCGAAATGGCAGCGTTGAACGATGAACAGCATACGCTCTTGGCATATTGTTATTTAGATAGCCAAGTACAAGAGGGCGGTTTTATCCAGTTGATTGCAGCCGGCTACGGCGAGTATGTATTGATGAATCCTCTGGCCGACAGCTTGCGCCGCTGGCGTATCAAACCGACACCGAAAATACTTGATAAAGCTAAAGCTTTGTATATCAAGCACGGAGAAGCCATAGAAGAATTGTCGGCACAGGAAATTCCGCTGGACGATATTCGTGCGCGCTTTGGTGATTTTGAAGAGTTGGACGCCGATTACTACGATACGGCGGATCAAGATTTGATCACGGCGGCGGAATATGTGCAGGATAACGCGGAAAAATTTACCCTGATCGGATAAATTTTTTTTCGCATTGCCGACAAAAACTCGCGGAAGAATTAAAACATACCTCGACCGCTTGCGCTGCTTTCGGGAACAGGCATACTGACGTCCCAATGTTCTACAATCTTACCGTTATTGTTCAGGCGGAAAATATCTACTACCGCATTGCCGGGATCCTCCGGTGTTTTTTTACTGTTGACGTGAAGTACCACCAAATCACCTTCGGCGACTACTCGTTTGATATGCGGGCGTGATTGCGGATATTTTTGAAAAAACGGCGTGAGTGCATCTATTAGTGCCTGCCCGCCGTCGGGTATACGGGGGTTATGTTGCAGATACTCCTGACCGATATAGCGTTCAACTGCTTGCTCGGGCTTGTGCTGATTGAAAGTTAAATCATAAAAAGCCAACACATTGGCTTTGTTGCGTTCCAACGTTGATGCGGATTGGCCGGTAATAGAAGTGGCGCATGCGCTTAAAAAGAATAAGCCGATTATTGGTAAAATTTTGATCTTCATGTTTTTCTTTCTATTTTGATTGCAGTGGGTAAAAGAGAGCTTATGCCCGGCGGCAGAACGCATATATGGCCCTCAGGCAGAGTAGGGTAAAGAGGTGGCGTATATTTTTATCCCAATTAATCATTCAAAGGTAAATATTTTTAGGAAAATGCCGTCTGAAAATGGATATTTCAGACGGCATTTGTTTGGCCTGCTGTATGAATGAAGTAGGGATGGCACACATACATGGTTTGAAAATAAATCATCCGGCCTGCTGGAGTTCAGGCCATATGTATTTCAACCGTTGGTTTGGCAGTAATCTGATTTGCTGATGTGGATTAAGCAATGTTCAGAAAAGAGCTGCGGGATAAAATTCACAAAAAAGGCAAAGTATTAGCCGTATAAGGTTGGAATTTTATTCCGACAATTATTGTATGGTTTGTGTTTTACCCTGATAGTTCTTATAGGCCGGATAGTAGCGGGTTAGCGTTGGCCGGCGTGGCGGGCGCGGAAATTGTCGATGGTGAAGAGGTTATAATCCGCTCCGTCGCGATCACCTGTATAAACCAGTTTTACACTGTCATCGTTTTTAGCTGCGCCCAGCACTGAGGTGGGGGCTGGTTTTACCAAACCGCGAGCTTCAAGATCCGCATGTGGTTGGAAACCGTAAGGGTAGTTGTCCGTTGGTGCGCCACTGGCTAAGGCGGCAGTTGCGGTGAAACCCAGTACGCTGGCTAAGATAAGTTTTTTCATCATTTTTTCCTGTTTTGAAATGTTTTCGGGAGCTGTTTTGTCTCGATGAAATGCAGTGTACCCGTGCGCACTCGGCGGATAAACGGGTATTTTGTTGAAAGATGTTTTCCTACTTGGAAACATTAAATATTGTTAACATTTTAATTTTATTTTTTAAGGAAATTTAATAGCTCGAAGATAAAGACGATACAAATCAAGATGTAAAAATGCCGTCTGAAAATTTTCAGACGGCATTTTTTATAACAAAGCAAATGTTTGCCGATATATTTAAAGCAGTTTGTTTTGCTGATTAACTCTATCTTTATATGGCAAAATACTAAAATTTGATATGGAAATAATTATTTAAAACAAATAATTGTTGTTGAATTTGCAGCCTGAAGAAAGGTTGTGGCCATATTCCACGCCAATACTTGGAATAAAATCGCCAAAAATGTTTTTGGGGGAATTTAACCGAGATCGCCGAAGTGGCGTTTTGCCAAAGTTTCGGCTTGTTGTTGCCAGTCATTGCCGGAATAGGGGTCAAGGGTATGGGCAAGCGGAATTTTACGTAGCCAAGTGAGCTGGCGCTTGGCCAATTGTCGGGTAGCGGCGATGCCTTTGTCGACAAAATCTTTATAATCGGTATTTCCTTCCAAATAGTCCCAAGCTTGGCGATAGCCCACGCAGCGCATGGAGGGTAAGTCGGGACTGAGAGTGGGGTAGTTTCGCCGTAATATCTCGACTTCTTCTATAAAACCTTGCTCCAGCATATTTTTGAAACGGCGGGCGATTTGTGTGTGCAAGAGGGAGCGGTCGGCTGGAATCAGCGCTACCGTACACAAATCAAGCGGCGGAACATAGGCTTGTTGTTCGGCGAAATGGGTACTCAAAGGTTTGCCCGTGAGCCGGAATACTTCAAGAGCGCGTTCGATACGCTGGCTGTCGGCAGGTTGTAGCCGGGCAGCGGTAATGGGATCGGCTTCTTGCAGCCGTGCATACAGGCCGGCAAGGCCGATACGCTGTTTCTCTTCTTGCAGGGCGGCGCGTACGGCGGGATCTGCTTCGGGCAGATTGTTGAGGCCTTCGGTGAGTGCGTGGAAATACATCATGGTTCCGCCGACGATTAACGGCAGGCGGCCGCGTGCATGGATTTCGGCTGCCAAACGGACGCAGTCGGCCACGAAATCGGCAGCACTGTAAGCTTCTAGAGGAGAAATGATATCGATAAGATGATGGGGAACCGCGGTACGTTCGGCAGCCGTGGGTTTGGCCGTACCGATGTCCATGTCGCGGTATACCAAAGCGGAATCGAGGCTGATGATTTCAACTGGAAGGGTTTGCGCCAATTGCAGGGCAAGGCCGGTTTTGCCGCTGGCGGTCGGGCCCAGCAGGGCGAGGGCTTTCGGTGTTTGCATAATTTTTTCCGGGTATCCCTTTATGGGGGCGATATTATTGCAGATGCCGTCTGAAAATATGCAGCCGGCAAATTTTTGCAGGTTACGAATAATCGAATAAATCGGGTTGGGCCTGTTCGCTGGTTACGCGTACGTCGGTTTCGCCATCGGCAAATACGATATGCAGTTTTTGGCCTTGCTTGAGCTGTTGGGCGCTGAGTATAACTTGCCCGCGGCTGTTGCGTACGACACTGAAGCCGCGTTCGAGGATATGTTGCGGCGAAACGGCGTCAAGCAGGGCGGTTTGTTTTTCTAAGCGGCGGTGGTTGCGGTCGAACAGGTTTTGCCAGTTTTGCCGCAAGTTACTTTGCAGCGTTTGAATGTGGAGGGCTGCACGGGCGGTGTCGGGGCGAAGGTGGGCAAGGATTTGCTGTTGCCGCAACAATTGCTGGCTACCGTAGCGGTGGTGGTTTTGCATGGCGAAATGCAGGTTTTGCCGGAGTGCGGCAATATGGTTTTTCTGTTCGGTTAGTTTTTGGCGCGGATGGCGTACTTGGCGGGCGGCCCAATCCAGCCGTTGGCAGGCATCGTAATAGCGTTGCTGCAAAATGCTTTGCAGTTGCGCGGCGGTTTGTTGCAATTTGCGTTGTTGTTCGGCGCGGTTGGGGCTGACTAATTCGGCGGCACCGGTCGGGGTGGGCGCGCGGACGTCGGCAACGAAGTCGGCCAAAGTAAAATCGGTTTCGTGGCCGATGCCGCTGACAACGGGGATGGAGCAGGTTTCGATGGCGCGCACAACGGCTTCTTCGTTAAAAGCCCATAAGTCCTCGATGCTGCCTCCGCCGCGACAAACAATCAGTACATCGGTTTCGGCACGCTCGGATGCTGTTTGAATCGCTTGGGCGATTTGCAGTTCGCTGCCGGCTCCCTGTACAGCAGTCGGATAAATGATAACGGGTATCTCGGGCGCACGGCGCTTCAGCGTGGTGGCAACGTCGCGCAAGGCTGCCGCCGCTAAACTGGTGACGATACCGATGGCACGGGGATGCGTAGGAATGGCGCGTTTGCGCTCCGCTGAGAATACTCCTTCTGCCTGTAATTTTGCTTTGAGCTTTTCGTAGGCCTCGTAGAGTTGCCCCAACCCTTTCAGGCGTACTTCGTTTACGGTGATTTGAAATTCGCCGCGGGCTTCGTAAATGCTGATGCGGCCCGATACCTCGATGTGGTCGCCTTCTTTCAATGCGCCACCGAGTTTGGCGGCAACACCTTTAAACATGGCACAGCGAACTTGGGCACGGCTATCTTTCAGGGAAAAGTAGTAATGCCCGCTGGCGGCGCGGGTAAGGTTGGAGACTTCACCCGCAACCCACAGCCCGAACAGGTTTTGTTCGAGCAGGTTTTTAGCGAGTGCGTTCAGTTCGGAGACGGATACGGCAGCAGGGGCAAAAAGTTCGGACATTATCAATACGGTCTGAAACGGCAAAAGGCAAAGCGGGAATTATAGTCAAATCGCCGTCTAAACGGTATGTTTTCGCATATTTTCCGCAAATGATTCAGACGGCCTGTCTATCCTGCGGCCTGACAGTTCATTTGCCGTTATAATGCTTTTGCGTGCAGTGGTATAAACTTACGGCACGATCTGTGAGGGTATTACCCCTATTGTTTCATATGTATAAATATTGTTTTTCAAATCAAGGCCGTCTGAAAATCCTCATATGCCCAAATTACATCAGATTATCGAACATCATTGGCAAAACCCCCGGCTTTGGTTGGGGCTGTTGTTGTGGCCGTTATCACGAATTTTTACAGCGTTATCAAGTGTGCGTCGCTATCTGTATCGGATAGGCCGTCTGAAAAGCGAGGCTTTGCCGGTGCCGGTTGTAGTGGTGGGTAATATCCATGCGGGGGGTACGGGTAAAACTCCGGTAACGGCGGCGTTGGTAAGCGGTTTGCAGGCCCAAGGTGTAAAGGTGGGCATCATTAGCCGCGGTTACGGGCGTACGGGTAAAGGGATACATGTATTAAGCCCGCAAAGCCGTGCAGCCGATGCGGGTGACGAACCCTTGATGTTGTACCGCCAAACTGGCGCACCGACGGCAGTGGGCAGTAGCCGCGTAGAAGCGGGGCGCGCTTTGTTAGCAGCGTATCCGGAAATTGAATTGGTGATTGCCGATGACGGTTTGCAGCACTATGCCTTGCGGCGTGATGTGGAAATTGCCGTTTTCCCCGCTGCCGATATCGGGCGGGCGGATTTGGATTTGTTGCCCAACGGTGCTTTGCGGGAGCCGTTTAGCCGTGTTCAACAGGCCGATGCGGTGGTAGTAAGCGGCGGGAACGGTGTGAATGGGAAAGAATATTTTCCGGCAGGTATGCCGCTGTTTGGCAGCCGTATTGAAAGCGGCAGGATTTACCGCCTGAACCGTCCTGATATTTTGTTGGAAACAGGCCGTCTGAATAATATGCGGATCGCGGCGGTGGCGGGTATCGCTAGGCCCGAGCGTTTTTTCCGCAGTTTGCAGGCAATGGGGATTGAGTTGGTTGAAACCCGTGCGTTGCCCGACCATGCCGCATTGACTTCGGCCGATTTGCCCAAGGCCGATATGGTCATCATTACCGAAAAAGATGCCGTAAAATTAGCCGATTTGCACGCGGATAATGTGTGGGTGCTGCCGGTTTGTGCGATAATCGAACCTGACTTGGCGGCGTGGCTGGTCGGCCGTTTGAATCTGAATACAAAGAAAGAAGCCTAATGGAAAAAAAATTTTTGGATATTCTAGTATGCCCCGTATGTAAAGGCGCATTGGAATACAAACAGGAAAAGCAGGAATTATGGTGCCGCCAGAGTAAACTGGCTTATCCGATTAAAGACGGTATTCCGTTTATGCTGGAAAACGAAGCCCGCCAACTCAGCGATGAAGAGCTGCACCAATGAATAATTTTGTCGTCTTGATTCCCGCGCGTATGTCGTCTTCGCGGTTGCCGCGAAAAGCATTGGCCGATATTTGCGGCAAACCCATGGTAGTGCGTGCTGCAGAGCAGGCGCAAAAAAGCCTTGCCGCGCGTGTGGTGGTGGCGACGGATCATGCGGAAATTGCCGAAGCTTGCCAAACGTACGGCATTGGGGTTGTGATGACGGCGGATACCCACGAGAGCGGTACAACGCGCTTGGCGGAGGCCGTGCAAAAGCTGGAATTGCCTACGGATACCATAGTTGTTAACGTTCAGGGTGACGAACCGCTGATTGATCCGGAATTGGTGAACCGTACGGCGGCCGCCTTGGCGGGCAGTAGCGCGCCGATGGCAACGGCGGCACATGAAATCCACGATTTCGATGAATTTATGAATCCCAATGTAGTCAAAGTGGTTTTGGATAAAAACCGCCGTGCGATTTATTTCAGCCGTGCGCCGATCGCCTATCCGCGCGATAGTATGCGTGCGGGTGAGCGCAGTCTGCCGCAAGAGGCCGCACCTTTGCGCCATATCGGTATTTATGCCTACCGCGCCGGCTTTTTACAGGATTATGCGGCCATGAGCGCATCGCCTTTGGAAAATATCGAATCGTTGGAACAGTTGCGAGTTTTGTGGCACGGTTATCCGATTGCCGTAGAAATCGCCGCCGAAGCTCCTGCAGCGGGTGTGGATACCCAAGAAGATTTGGACCGTGTGCGCGAGGTATTCCGACATCTTCAAAAATAAAGTAGCGGCGGTATTAAAAATATGCAGAAGCCGTCTGAAAAGTTTTGCTGAAAACTTTTCAGACGGCTTGTAAACGTATTAATATAATCACAAACAACACACGCTTCAGTTTTTGAAATTCATTTATTTGATGACATTGTAAGGAAAATATATATGAAAGCATTGCTTCTCGGTGCCCCCGGCGCAGGTAAAGGAACCCAGGCCCAGTTTATTACCGCCGCCTTCAATATTCCGCAAATTTCTACCGGCGATATGTTGCGCGCCGCCATTAAAGCCGGTACGCCGCTGGGTTTGGAAGCCAAGAAAATTATTGATGAAGGCGGTTTGGTGCGCGACGACATCATCATCGGTATGGTGAAAGAGCGTATTGCCCAAGAAGATTGCAAAAACGGTTTTCTGTTTGATGGTTTTCCGCGCACTTTGGCGCAAGCCGAAGCGATGGTTGAGGCGGGCGTGGATTTGGATGCTGTGGTGGAAATCGACGTGCCTGACGAAGTTATCGTGAACCGTATGAGCGGGCGTCGGGTACATCTGCCTTCCGGCCGTACTTACCATATCGCCCACAATCCGCCTAAGGTTGAAGGCAAAGACGATGTTACCGGCGAAGATCTGATTCAGCGCGATGATGACAAAGAAGAAGTGGTGAAAAAACGCTTGGATGTTTACCACGAGCAAACAGAAGTGCTGGTAGATTTTTACAGCAAACTCGAGGGAGAGCATGCGCCAAAATACATCAAAGTAGACGGTACCCAACCTGTTGAAGCCGTGAAGGCAGAAGTCTTGGCTGCTTTGGGTAAATAACCGTTATTTAAGCAAACTGCTTTGCAAAACGCCATCTGAAATTTTCAGACGGCGTTTTATTGCGTATAGACATTGCAAAGATGCAGTTGTCGGAAACGATTAAAGATATTTACGCATCAATTCGCATTCGACGGTTACTTCGCGGTTGAGCGGCAACATGGCGGCTCCTAAAGATTCGTAGCCGTTGAGTTTGTAAAAGCCGATGGAATTTAGTGAGGCGTAAAGCTTCAGCATGCTTAAACCGGCTTCGGCGGCAAGCTCTTCCGCTCTTTGCAGCAAGGCCGTACCCAAGCCGTGGTTATGTACAAACGGGTGTACATACAGCGCATCTAATTCAGCCTCCCGCAAATCAAGCTGGAAAAAGCCTTGGATGTGGTTTTTATATTCGACTACCCACAGTTTTTTATATTCGTCTGCCAGTGTATCGAGGTAGCTTTCGGGGCTGAGCAGTGCGCTCCATGCCGATAGAATACGGTCGTCATAGCTGCGGGCGCAGGTGTATTGTACGGAATACAGATGCGCGTTGTAGATATGTTCGCAATCGTGCACGGAGGCAGGGCGTAGAACGGTAATCAGACTCATGGCATTTAGGCTTGAAAAAGTGGGTGGCGGGAGTCATCCGGCGGCATTGCTGCCAAACGGTTTTCATTTTCAGGCGTATATTTCATTGCCCGATACAAGAATTATAGCGATTGGTGTAACTTTTGGGCAGCTTCCAATGCACTATCCGCAGTTTCGGCCAATATGGTGAAATGCCCCATTTTCCTTCCGGCGCGGGCGGCGGCTTTACCGTATAGGTGCAGGTGGACACTACTGTGGGTTTGCAGCGGCTGCCAGTTTGGTTCGCCGCCATTTTTCGGCCATACGTCGCCCAAGATATTTGCCATACAGGCAGGGGTGAGCAGGCGGGTTTCTGCCGGCGGAAGGCCGCACATCAGGCGGACTTGTTGTTGGAATTGATCGGCGCAACAAGCATCTAAAGTGTGGTGGCCGCTATTGTGCGGGCGCGGGGCGATTTCGTTTACGACTAATTCCTGATTGTCGCCGACTACAAACATCTCCACCGCCAGCACGCCTATGTAGTCCAATTCGTCGGCAAGGCGGCAGGCCATGGCGCGTGCCTGCTGTTGAACGCTGTCGGGCAGGCGTGCCGGAATAATGGAATAGGCGAGAATACCGTTTTCATGAATATTTTCGGCAGGATCGAAAGTGCGGATTTCTTGTGTGTTCAGACGGCATACCACTACTGAAATTTCGGCACGCAAATCCACCATTTTTTCTAACACGCAGTCTACGCTGCCGTGGGCTGCAAAGGCGGCTTCGAGTTCGGCCAGGGTGGTGACGCGGATTTGACCTTTACCGTCGTAACCGAGAGTGGTGGTTTTGAGTATGCCCGGCAGAAAGTCGGTACTGCTTGCGGTAATATCCTCTGCTTTGCAAATGGCTTGGTAGGGGGCGGTTTGTAACCCTGCTTTTCTGATCCAAGCTTTTTCCTGAATACGGTTTTGCGCAATGGCCACGCAGTCGCCGCTAGGTGATACGCGCGTGTGCCGTGCCAGCATCCGCATCGCATCCGCATTAACATTTTCAAATTCGGTGGTGACGGCGGCACATTTGGCCAGCTCTGCCAGAGCGGCTGAATCGTCAAACGGGGCGCACAAATGACGGTCGGCAAAGGCAGCGGCCGGAGCGAGCGGATCGGGGTCCAGTACGGTAACGCGGTAGCCCATGGTTTTTGCGGCAACGGTAAACATACGGCCGAGCTGGCCTCCTCCGAGTATACCAAGCATGGCGGGAGGCAGGATGGGGGTGGTCGGATTCATATCGGAAGCTGTGAAGTGGTAAGAATCATTTAAAGGCGGATATTTTAACAGTTTATGAGGCCGTCTGAATATTTTTCGGACGGCCTTCGAAAGGTTGGAATAAGATGGCGCTGTCTCTTGCCGATATTTATTCCGAATGGCTGTCGCGCTGCTTTTTCCGGCCGAAGGTTTTGATATCTTTCCAGAATAAAGGCTCCCGTTTGAAGAGTAGGGCCAATAGAGGCAAATTGCCGAGTGCCACAATCAGATACAGCAGGGTAATACTGTCGAAAGCCCATAAAAGTACGGCGCTGAGCAGGGCGGCTACCACCATAAACATACCGTTCACGATATTGTTGGCAGCAACGGCATGGGCGCGGAAAGTATCGCTGCTGGCGGTTTGCAGCCAAGTATAAAGCGGTACGGAGAAAAAACCGCCGAAAAATCCGATCGCAATCATGGTCAGCATAACCGGCCAGGCATTGGCTTGTGCCAAAAACCACAATAGGCCGCGCAACTCGGTAAAGTGTTGGGTGTGCGTGAGCCAAACCAACAGCGTGCCGGCGGCAGTGAGTCCGACCGCACCGAAAACGACCAAACCCAAATGCAGCTGCTGATGGCTGAGTTTGGCGCACAATACCGAGCCTGTGGCGATACCGATAGAAAACAGTGCCAACATCAGGTTGAATACATTATCGTTGCCGCCTAAATGGATTTGGGTGAACGTCGGCAGCTGGGTAGTGTAAACCGCACCGATAAACCAAAACCATGAAATACCGATAATGGCGGTAAATAAAGGCGGCTGAGCCATGGTTTGCTTAATTAAGGAGCGGGTGCCGCGGATAATATTCGGGTCGATGGCGGCGGCAGGGTCTTTAGCGGCGACCGTAGGCATGAAAAAGCTGCTGAGCGTACCGAATACGGCCAAGAGAATGACCAAGGTGCCGGTAATATTGGGATTAAAGCCGGCAATGACCGTACCGAGAATCTGACCGAATAAAATGGCTAAAAATGTTCCCGACTCTATCAGGCTGTTGCCCATCAGCAATTCTTTACGCTCCAAATAATCGGGCAGGATGGCATATTTCAACGGGCCGAAAAGAGTGGATTGGGCACCCATCAGAAACAAACACAACAGCAGCAACGGGGCGGACTGTATGTAAAAACCGAATGCCGCCAAAGACATGACCGCTATTTCCAGAATTTTAATAATCCGTGCCAATTTGGCTTTGTCATATTTGGTGCTGAGTTGGCCGGAAACGGCGGAAAAGAGAAAGTAGGGCAGGATAAACAACAAGGCGCCGAGATTGAGCATCTGGCTGGGCGGTAAAAAATCATTGTGCCCCAAGCCGTAGAAGCTGATCATGACAAACAGGGCGGTCTTGAACAGATTGTCGTTGAAGGCGCCGAGAAATTGGGTGCCGAAAAGCGGAGCAAAACGGCGGCTTCCGGCGAACCCCAGGTTATTTTTTAGGCTCATTTTCACTTTCTTGGCGCGAGGAGGTTAGGCCGTCTGTAGAATCGTCGTCCATCAGAATGCGGTGGGCTGGGCCTTCCAAATCATCAAATTGCCCGTTTTTGCCCGACCACCAAAAGAAATAGGCAATCATAAATGCCAAAATGATGCTGATCGGGATGAGGATGTATACGCTTTCCATCAGAGGGTTCCGGTTAAGTCATTCAATACAAGCGTTTGGCCGCCGAGACTGAGGTATTCGTTACGGATACGGCCGATGGCCGATTCGCCGTCCGAGAGGGTAACGCCGTCTTTTTCCACCTGCCAATAAAGAGGAGTATCGGAGGATTCAAGGGCGGATAATACCTGTGCGGCGGCGCTATCGACCTGAGGGTTTTCGCTTTGAAGCTTGACGGCAAAACGGCCGCCTTGGGGCTGGGCGGCGTGTTCATCGTCCGGCAGCATAATTAAAAAGCCTAAATGCGTGCCGTTTGGGGTGTGGATACTGAAATAATGCATCATTTTCTCAGGCCGTCTGAAAAACGGCCGTTAAATCAATTCCAAATCCGGACCGGCGGTTTGCGCACGGCGGCTGCGTAATTGGATGTCGAGGCGTAAGTCGTGGGCAGAGTCGGCATTTTTCAGGGCCTCTTGGAAGCTGATCTGGCCGCTTTCGTACAACTCATATAAAGCTTGGTCGAAAGTTTGCATACCGTGGTCGGTTGATTTTTTCATCAAGTCTTTAATACCGTGGACTTCGCCTTTTAAAATCAAGTCGGCGATCAATGGCGAGTTAAGCAGCACCTCTACTGCTGCAACGCGGCCTTTGCCTGATTCGCGCGGTACCAGACGCTGTGAAACGAAAGCACGCAGGTTGAGCGATAAGTCGGTCAGCAGCTGGGTGCGGCGTTCTTCGGGGAAGAAGTTGATGATTCGGTCGAGCGCTTGGTTGGTGCTGTTGGCGTGTAAGGTAGCCATACAGAGGTGGCCGGTTTCGGCAAAAGCGATCGCGTAGTCCATGGTTTCCCGGTCGCGTATCTCACCGATCAGAATCACATCGGGTGCTTGGCGGAGGGTGTTTTTTAATGCCGCTTGCCAGTTTTCGGTATCGACGCCTACTTCGCGTTGGGTGATGATGCTCTTTTTATGGGTGTGTACGAATTCAATAGGATCTTCAATGGTAATGATATGGTCGTGGCTGTTTTCGTTGCGGTAATCAATCATCGACGCCAGTGAGGTGGATTTACCCGAACCCGTGCCGCCCACAAAAATAACCAAACCGCGTTTGGTTAGGGCGATTTGCTTCAATACCGGCGGAAGGTTGAGACTTTCGAATTTTGGAATGGCGCTGGTAATGGCGCGAAACACCAAAGCCGTTGCGCCGCGCTGAACCATGGCGTTGACACGGAAACGGCTGGTGTCGGGCAGGCTGATGGCGAAGTTGCACTCATTGGTGTTGGTAAATTCTTCTATTTGTTTGGTATTCATCACTGAAAAGGCTACTTCCATGCAGCGCTCGGCAGAAAGAGGGGTCTCTTCAATCGGTGTAATTTTACCGTCCAGCTTCATTGCGGGTGGAAAATTGGTAGTGATGAAAAGGTCGGAGCCTTTGTGTCTGTTGAGATGGCGAAGCCATGTATAAAGTGCTTCTTTAGCGGGTAGTGAAGAAGTGTTATCCGTCATTTTTATTACCTGTGAATATTGCTCCGGCATATGTTTGTTTGGGGATTGGCCGGATGATATATGTCGGTTGGTTTTCGGTAGTATATAACAAAATAACAATTACGGCAGTGCTGTCTTTAGCTGTTTTCGAACGGCTCGGAAAATGGCATCTGTTGGCTTCAGACGGCCCCGGTGCGTATAATGTACAGATTTGCAAATACAGAACTTTTGTCAATGGCTCTTGCGTGATTGCGGTATGGCATGGTTTTGAAAATGAAGGGAATTATTATGAGTCAGGTGGGGACTGTTGCGGTTATCGGTGCGATGGCGCAGGAAATCGAGCTTTTGAAAAACAGTTTGGAAAACATGCAAACCGAAAGCTTGGGCAATTTCACCGTATACAGGGGGCGTTTGGACGGTAAAAATGTGGTTTTGTCGCTCAGCGGTATCGGTAAAGTGAATGCGGCCGTGGCTACCGCTTTGGTTGTCAGCCGTTACGGTGCCGACTGTGTGATTAATACCGGTAGTGCGGGTGGTTTGGACTATGGTTTGAAAGTGGGTGATGTGGTGATTGGTAGCGAAGTGGCACATCATGATGTGGATGTCACCGCTTTCGGTTATGCCTACGGACAAGTGCCGCAACTGCCTGTGGCTTATCAAAGTGATGAATGGTTGGTGGCGGCGGCTGATCGTGCCGCAGCGGCATTTTCGGGTGCAAAAGTGTATCGTGGCCTGATTGTGAGCGGAGACCAGTTTATTCACAGCTCTGAAGCGGTGGCACAAATCCGCAGCCGCTTTGAGGGTGTGTTGGCGGTGGAAATGGAAGCGGCGGCGATTGCTCAGGCTTGTATGCAATTGGCGGTGCCGTTTGTGGTTGTGCGGGCTGTGTCGGATTCGGCCGATGAGGCCGCGGACGTGAGTTTCGAAGAGTTTTTGAAAACGGCTTCCGTGCATTCCGCCCAAATGGTACGCAGCCTGTTGGGCGAGTTATAAATAGGAAGGCCGTCTGAAAGACGGGGAGGGGCGGATGAAAACCGTAAATGTAAAACACTTGGTATTCGGGCGGGGGCGTCCGAAAATTTGTGTGCCGCTGGTGGCGAAAAATACTGCCGAACTGGATGCCGCGGTAGCTGCATTAAACGGCGTCCCTTGCGATTTGGTTGAGTTTCGCGCTGATTTTCTGACCGATGCGGCCAATGCCGAAGCAGTATTGGCACACCTGAAGATTTTGCGCGAACGCTTGCCCGATATGCCCGTTTTATTCACTTTCCGAACATTTGCAGAGGGCGGTGAATGTGAAGTGCCGTCTGAATACTATTTTATGTTGCTGCATCGTGTGATTGCCTCAAACCTGGCAGATATGGTTGATATCGAGCTATTTGCCGGTGATGACGGGGTGCAGGCGTTAATTGCGGCGGCGCGTCAATGCGGTGTGGTTACATTATTGTGCAATCATGATTTTTCGGCTACGCCGGAGAAAGAGGAAATTATCCGCCGCTTGCGCCTGATGCAGGAGCGCGGAGCGGATATTTGCAAAATCGCAGTGATGCCAAAATCGGCTGCAGATGTTATTACGCTGATGGATGCCGCCGAAACCATGAGCCGCTGTTATGCCGAACGCCCGATAGTGGCGATTGCTATGGGACGTTTGGGGGCGGTCAGTCGCGTGGCGGGCGAGTTTTTCGGATCGGCAATGACTTTCGGAACGGCAGGCAAGGCTTCTGCTCCCGGGCAGATAGAAGCGGCGGAGCTCAGCCGTATTTTGGATGTCATGGCGGTTAAAGATTAGGCGGTCCGGATCCTGAAAATAATGGAATATAAACAAAAGGGAAGCGGCGGTGGATATGGTGTTGCCATATGATTGCGAATCCTGTTTCAGACGGCCTTTGAGCTTTTAAAAATATGGAATACGAAAACCACAGATGCGGGGTGAAGTAAAGTTATGAGTCGAGAAACGTGTTTCCACTGCGGGTTGGAAGTACCCGAAAATCTTCACCTGACGATCCGTTACGAAGAGCGCGAAGAGCCGGCTTGCTGTGCCGGGTGCCAAGCCGTGGCGCAGAGCATTATTGACGCGGGCTTGGGCAGTTATTACAAACAACGCACGGCCGATGCCAAGCAGGCCGCACTGCCGCCGGAAGAAGTGTTGGCGCAAATCAGATTATATGATTTGCCGGAAGTGCAGCAGGGCTTTGTCGAGCAAGGCGAAGGTGATAGTCGCGAGGCCGTATTGATGTTGGGCGGCATTACTTGCGCGGCTTGTGTTTGGCTGATTGAGCAGCAGCTATTGCGCCTCCCGGGCGTGTTGCGCGTAGATTTGAACTATAGTACCGAGCGTGTACGGGTCAGCTGGGACAACAACCGTGTGGCCTTATCGGATATTTTGCTCCGTATTCAGTCTACCGGTTATACCGCCGCGCCGTATGATGCTCAAAAACAGGAAGCCGCCGCCCAAAAGAAACGTAAGCAGGCGTTGATTCGTTTGGCTGTGGCAGGCTTGGGCATGATGCAGACGATGATGTTTGCCGTGCCGACTTATCTTTATAACGATATCGAACCGCAGTTTCTTAAATTGCTGCATTGGGCTTCGTTTTTTATGGTGTTGCCGGTGATGTTGTATTCGGCAGTACCGTTTTACCAAGGTGCATGGCGCGATTTGCGCAACCGCAGGGTGGGCATGGATACACCCGTAACGATTGCCTTGCTGTTGACATTGGCGGCGGGTATGTATGCGCTGTTCAGCAATGCCGGGCAGGGCATGTATTTCGAATCGATTGCCATGTTCGTATTTTTTCTGCTTAGCGGCCGCTACATGGAGCAGGTGGCGCGCCGTAAGGCCAGTGATGCCACCGAACGGCTGGTGAAGCTTGTGCCTGCCTTTTGCCACCGCTTGCCCGGTTATCCTGCAAGTGAAGAAGTGGAAGAGGCAGCGGTGGTTCAGCTTGCGGTTGATGACGTGATACTCGTGCGCCCGGGCGAGGTGATTCCGGTAGACGGCGAAGTATTGCAGGGCGAAAGCGAAGTAAACGAAGCGATGCTGACCGGTGAGAGCTTGCCTGTGCTGAAACAAACCGGCAGCCAAGTAGTCGCCGGCACGCTTAATACGGCCAGTCCTTTGGTGGTTAAAACCCGCCAAGTAGGCGGTAATACCCGTTTGTCGCATATCGTTCGCCTGCTTGACCGAGCATTGGCGCAAAAGCCGCGCTTGGCGGAGTTGGCCGATAAATATGCCTCTTCGTTTGTATTCGGCTTGTTGGTGATGGCCGTACCCGTATTTATCGGTTGGAGCTTGTATGCGGATATGACGACGGCGCTATGGATTACGGTTTCGCTTTTGGTGATTACTTGTCCGTGTGCGCTTTCGTTGGCTACGCCGACCGCATTGGCAGCCTCTACCGGCAGCTTGGCTTCAGACGGCGTGTTAGTGGGTGGCAGTCATAGTTTGGAAGGTTTGTCGCAGGTAACGGATGTTGTGTTCGATAAAACCGGTACACTCACGGAAGGCCGTCTGAATGTGGTGGCAACCCGTCTTTTCGGAAACTGGTCCGAAGCGGAGGCCGTACAGATAGCGCGCCAGTTGGAAGTGCAGTCGGAACACCCGATAGCCAAAGCCATTCTTGAGATGCCGTCTGAAGAGAGTTTGCAGATAACGGCAGAGCAACGCCTGAACCGTGTCGGTCACGGCGTGAGCGCAATGCTGACAATTAACGGTGAAACATTATTATGGTCGCTTGGCCGGGTGGGGTTCGTAGCCGAAATTGCCGGGGCGCTTCCGAACGGTCTTTCTGCCATCGAGCATGACGGCGGTTTGGTGGCTTTAGGCAATACGCGCGGGTTCCAGGCCGTATTTTTGTTGAGCGACCAAATCAAACCCAATGTGGCCGAAATGTTGTCCGAGCTTCGGCAACAAGGCTTGCAGTTGCATGTGCTCAGTGGCGACAGGCAAACCGCTGTGGATGTGCTGGCGGCACAGCTGGGCTTGGATCATGCGAGAGCGGAAGCTTTGCCCGAGGATAAGCTGGCTTATGTGGAAACGCTGCAACGGCAAAATCGAAAAGTGCTGATGGTGGGAGATGGTATTAATGATGCCCCCGTATTGGCGCAAGCCGATGTGTCGGTTGCCATGGCGGGAGGAGCCGATGTGGCGCGGGATGGCGCGGATGTTGTGTTGTTAAATGATGATATGACTGTTTTGCCGAAAATTATCGAACAGGCGAGACGCACCCGTACCATCATCCGTCAAAACCTGGTATGGGCGAGCCTATATAATGTTATCGCCGTACCGTTGGCGGTTTTCGGCTTTGTTACGCCTTGGATTGCCGCGTTGGGTATGAGCCTTAGTTCTTTATTGGTGGTTTCCAATACTTTGCGCCTTTTGAAAAAGGGTAAGCGTTATCCGGCTTAATGTTGAGAACATCATTTGATTCGGCAATAAAATTAGATGGTTTTGTGAAAAACATTATCAGGCCGCTTGAAAGAGGCCGTCTGAAAGGATTTTCAATACAGGTTTAATGACTTATTCGTGATCACCATAGGGCGGGTAGTATATTCGGTGTATTGGGGACTTTTCCGACCGTATTATCCGTAAAATAGGGAGCATAAATTAGCCGCATACGGTTGGGTGTGCGGCTTATTTTTTATCGATAACAGAGCTTTGCTTTATTAATTTTCTGCTTGCTGGCGTGTGTTTTTTCAGACTGATTATTTAGATCAGACAGTTGAGTAGTCATGAGTAGTAATTCGAACCGATTGGGCCATGGCGAGGGTGCTTTCCTGTTGGGAGCGTACTATTTTAAGAAGCAAACAATTGAAAATTTACCCGAGGGTAGAAATGGTTTTAACAAATCGGAATCTTGATTAAACAAAAATTTACATATATAGTCGGCTTTCACCCTATTGAGGTTGTCTATTTGGCTGAGGCTAAAAATCAATCTATATGTTTGAAGTACATAATAGCATTTTGGATATTGTTTTTATTGTACTTTTTATTTTGTATGATTTATTTTTACCGGGCTGTTTTCATTATATGAATTAAGAATAATGCAAAGAGGAGTTTAGGTATGGAAAAGCCTTTATTTAAATTAACCGCACTGGCTGCAATTGCTTTGGGCTTGGCTGCCTGCGGCGGAAAGAAAGAAGATGCGGCTTCCGGAGGCGGCAGTACTTCCGGTGGTGCGAGTACTTTGGTTTATTGTTCTGAAGGTAGCCCGAGCGGTTTTGATCCGGGCCAATATACGGACAGCGCAACATTTGATGCTTCTGCGCATACGCTGTATAACGGGTTGGTACAGTTTAAAATCGGCACTACCGATATAGAACCCGGTTTGGCTGAAAGCTGGGAAGTTTCCGAAGATGGCAAGCAATATACCTTTAAGCTGCGCCAAGGTGTGAAGTTCCATACTACCGATTACTTCAAACCAAGCCGTGATTTCAATGCGGATGATGTGTTGTTTACTTTCCAGCGTATGTTGGATAAAAAGCATCCTTTCAATGCCGCTTACCCGGCAGAGTTTCCGTATGCTGCCGATATGGGTATGGTGGATGATGTCGCTTCAGTAGAAAAAGTAGATGATTACACCGTAAAAATGACTTTAAATAAAGTCAATGCGCCTTTCTTACAAAACTTGGCCATGCCTTTTGCTTATGTATTGTCTGCTGAATATGCAGATAAGCTGACTGCCGAGGGAAAACAAGCCAATATCAATACCCAACCTGTCGGTACCGGGCCGTTTGTGTTGAAGTCATACCAAAAAGACCAGCAAATCCGTTATGTGAAAAATCATGAGTATTGGAATAAAGACAATGTCAAAATCGATAATCTGATTTTCGCCATTACTAAAGATTCGGGTGTGCGTGCACAGAAAGTCGAGGCCGGAGAGTGCAGTCTGTCGCGCTACAATAAAGTGGCGGAAGTAGAGGCTGCGAAAAAATCGGGTAAGGTAAATGTTGAATCACGCGAAGGCTACAATACAGGTTATCTGAGCCTGAATAGCCGCGAAGGCCGTATCGCATCTGATGTGCGTGTGCGCGAAGCACTTGATTTGGCGATTGATAAAGATGCCATTATCAATGCTGTATTTGCCGGTGCCGGCAAACGTGCCGCAGGTTTGCTGCCGCCAAGCCAATGGGGTGTGGATACCAATTTGAAACCTTCGGCTTATGATCCCGAGCGCGCTAAGGCATTGTTGAAAGAGGCCGGTAAAGAAAACGCTTCGATCGAGCTGTGGTATATGCCGGTTCAACGTCCGTACAACCCGAATGCCAAACTGATGGCTGAAATGATTCAGGCGGATTGGGCGAAAGTCGGTTTAAAAGCTAAGCTGGTAACATATGAGTGGGGAGAATACCTCAGCCGTGGTAAGAAAGGTGAGGCTGATACTATGTTGATCGGCTGGACCGGTGATAACGGTGACCCTGACAACTGGTTCGGTAATCTTTTGAGCTGTGCTGCTGTGGGAGGGTCAAACTATGGCGGTTTCTGTGATAAGGAATTTGATAAAGTCATTGTCGATGCCCGTTCTACTACCGATAAGGAGAAGCGTACGGCCTTATATATGGAAGCGCAAAAGCTGTTAACCGAGAAAAAACCTGCGGTTTATTTGGCGCATTCTGTAACTGATGCCTTATTGGCAAAAAATGTTAAAGGTTACGTATTGGAGCCCTTGGGCAGCACTCGCTTCGAGGGTGTAAGCATAGAGTAATAGCAGCTAAAACACCATTTTGCTTTTGTATGGGCAAAATGGTGTTTTTTAGTGTTTTCAGACGGCATCTGATGCCGTCTGAAAATGCAGACCATCATTATCAAAATAGATTTTAAATATCAGAGTAAGGCTTATGTTTTCTTATATTTTGCGCCGGTTACTGCTGATGATTCCGATTTATATCGGCTTAACCATCACTACATTCACGCTTATCCGTTTGGTGCCGGGAGATCCGGTATTGGTAATGATGGGTGAGCGCAGTGTCGATCCTGCCGTGCGCGAGGCTATGATGCAGCGTTTAGGGTTGGACAAGCCGATTATTGTTCAGTATTGGGATTATCTAACAAAAATCCTTAGCGGTGATTTTGGTGAAACCTTTCGAACGCGCACACCTGTTTTAGAAGATTTTTTCCACCATTTCGTTCCTACTTTGGAATTGGCGTTCTGTGCGATTACGATTGCTGCCGTGCTTGGTGTGTCTTTGGGGATTATTGCAGCATTAAAACGTGGAAGTTGGCTGGATTATATGTTGATGGGTGGGGCATTGGCCGGCTATTCAATGCCTATTTATCTCCTTGGGCCGATTCTTACCGGCATCTTTTCACATTATCTCGGCTGGCTGCCGGTATCCGGCGTAATTAATGTCATTAAATATATTGATGTACAGCCGATTTATGGTTCGTGGTTGTTAGGTGCTGCCGCATCCGGCGATATGGGGGCTTTATGGGATGTTGTGAAACATTTTTTATTGCCGTCCATAGCTTTATCAACCATTCCTTTAGCCATGATTGCCCGTATGACTCGTTCGGCCATGCTTGAGGTTTTGGGTGAAGATTATGTCCGTACCGCGAAGGCCAAAGGTTTATCTCCTACCCGCATTATTTTGGTACATGTATTGCGTAATACCATGATCACGGTGATCACCGTAGTAGGTTTGCAAATGGCAACTTTGATGGCAGGGGCGATTCTTACCGAAACTATTTTTAGCTGGCCCGGAGTAGGTACTTGGCTTCTCGACGGTTTTTTCAGCCGGGATTATCCGATTGTGCAAAACGGAATCTTATTAGTGGCTACTGCTTTGATGATAATCAGCCTACTGGTAGATATTACTTACGGTTTGATTAACCCGCGTATCCGTCACGCTTAAAACAGAATAAAAGGACACATACCCATGACTGTATCTGTACCGACACCTTCTGCCTTAGCGGTTAAGCCGCCGAGTGAATGGCAGCAGTTTGTTACAGCATTTTTGAAAAATAAAGGTGCGACGGCAGGTTTGCTGGTGCTTGCTTTACTGGTGCTTTCCTCAGTGTTGGCACCTTGGATTGCTCCTTATGATCCGAATATCCTGCACGCGGGTAAAGAGCAATTGCCGCCGATGTTATTTGGCGGAACATCCGAATTTATTTTTGGAACCGATGATGCAGGACGCGATACCCTGTCTCGGATTTTGCACGGAAGCCGTTATTCGTTATTGATCGGCTTGGCTGCAACCCTGATTGCAATGATTGTCGGTGTATTTTTGGGGTTGGCGGCTGCTTTTTGGCCGAAATCAGCAGGTAAGCTGATAATGTTGTGTAATGATATTCTGATGTCGTATCCCGGCCTTCTGCTGGCGATTATCATTGCCGCCATTCTCGGCCCTTCGATGACCAACACTATTTTGGCCATTTCCCTTGTATGTATGCCGCCTTTCATACGCATTACCCGTGCTACGGTGTTGGTCGAGTTGCAAAAAGACTATGTTACCGCTGCCCGCGTAATGGGGGCGGGTTTGCCGCGTTTGATGCTGATTACGGTTTTGCCCAATTGCATGGGGCCTTTGATTGTGCAGGCTACGATGATTTTTTCTACGGCTATTCTCGAGGCCGGAGCTATCGGCTTTTTGGGCTTGGGTGTGCAGCCTCCCTCGGCAGAGTGGGGAGCGATGCTCGGCAATGCGCGTCAGTATATTCAAAGTAATGTTTGGATGGCCGTTTTCCCGGGATTGGCGATTTTCATTGCGGCTTTGTCAATTAACTTGATGGGTGACGGCCTGCGGGATGCACTCGATCCTAAACTGAAGCAGGTGTCTTAATGGAAGCGAAACCTTTATTAACCATTGAAAACCTACAAGTAGTTTTTGGCCAAGGTGCGCGCGCATTCCGTGCGGTAGACTCCGTAAGTATGAATGTAGCGGCCGGCGACGTGTTGGCGGTAGTGGGTGAGTCGGGTTCGGGCAAGTCCGTATCTATGATGGCGCTTATGGGGCTGTTGCCGAATACGGCAGCTATTCATGCAGATAAAATGCTGTTTAACGGGCAGGATATGCTGAATATGTCTGCACGGGCCAGACGGCAAATCATTGGCAAAGATATCTCAATGATTTTTCAAGATGCCATGATCAGCCTGAATCCAAGTTTCACCATTGAAATGCAGATTGTAGAGGTGCTCAAGGCGCACTTGGGCTTAAAAGGAAAAGCTGCGCGCGACCGGGCAGTAGAATTGCTTGAGTTGGTGGAAATACCTGATGCGCCGAGCCGTTTGAAAGCTTATCCGCATCAGTTATCGGGCGGGATGAGCCAGCGCGTGATGATTGCCATGGCTCTTGCCTGCGAACCCAAATTATTGATAGCGGATGAGCCGACTACTGCTTTGGATGTTACCGTGCAAGCGCAAATTATGGATCTGCTGCACAGATTGCAAAAAGAACGCGGTATGGCCATGATTCTGATTACCCATGATTTGGGTTTGGTGGCACAGCATGCTAAAAATGTGGTTGTGATGTATGCGGGACAAGTGGTAGAGGAAAGTAAGGTGCCATATGTATTTGAACATCCAGCTCATCCTTATACAGAGGCATTGCTGCAGGCCATTCCTGAATTTTCTTTTGGCGAAACACGCTTGAAATCCCTGCCGGGGGTTGTGCCCAGCCAATATGACCGCCCTGCCGGTTGTTTGTTGTCGCCACGGTGCCCTTATGTGCGTGAAGCTTGTATGGTGCCGCCTAAAATGCTGGAAACACCATATGGACGTGTCCGCTGTATTGCCAATGATTTAACCCGATGGAAGGGAATAAAATGAACGAGCAGAATATTGTATTGCAGGCGCGTGAGTTGACCCGACATTATCCGGTGGGCGGAGGTTTAGGCAAGAGTAAGCAGGTAGTTAAAGCGCTTAACGGTATTTCATTCGAACTTCGCGCGGGTAAAACATTGGCCGTTGTGGGAGAGTCCGGATCCGGAAAATCTACATTGGCACGCCAGCTCACGTTGATTGAGTCGCCCAGTAGCGGAACTTTAGCGGTAAATGGTATCGAAACGGCCAAATTATCAGCCGGTGAATTAAAAAAAATGCGCACCGAAATCCAAATGGTGTTTCAAAACCCCTACGGCAGCCTGAATCCGCGCCAAACGATTGCTTTTCAGTTGATGGAACCGCTTGCTATCCATAGCAAGTTGAGTAAAAAAGAGCGTTATGAACGCGCTATGGAAATGATGAAAACAGTAGGTTTGCGTCCGGAACACTCTTCACGCTATCCGCATATGTTTTCAGGCGGCCAGCGTCAGCGTATCGCCTTGGCACGTGCCATGATGCTCAATCCCAAAATCGTGGTGGCGGATGAGCCGACTTCCGCACTTGATGTATCTATTCAAGCCCAAGTGTTGAATTTATTTATGGATTTGCAAGAGCAATACCATACGGCGTATGTGTTTATTTCGCATAATTTGTCTGTAGTTGAGCATATGGCAGACGATATTATGGTGATGTATTTGGGTAAAGCGGTGGAACATGGAGAAAGCCGTGCCATTTTTGAGCAGCCGTTGCATCCTTATACCCAGGCATTGTTATCCGCAGCCCCTAGCCTGAAAGAGCAGAAAGTACAGCTCAAGCTTGCAGGCGAGCTACCCAGCCCGCTTAATCTGCCGACCGGGTGTGCTTTGCATCAGCGCTGCCCATATGCCACGGCGAGGTGTGCAGCGGAAGAACCGGTATTGCGCGAATGGAAAGGCCGGAAAGTGGCTTGTTTGCGGTTGGAGGAAATCGCCGCATAGCTGATAAACCCGCCCATGTAGAAGCTATATTGCTATTTCGATACGGCGACTGAATCGGGCCATCTTACATTTGGATTTAATGCCGTCTGAACAAAGTTTCAGACGGCATTTATGCTTGCAAAGATGTATCGACAAGCTTAAAAGTTGATTGTATTGGCAGGAAAGTGCATAACTAAAGCCTATTTATATATTTGAAAAGTTGGTTTTAGCGTTCGTGGCAGTATGGAATACACGGTAGATAGGTTAAAATACTACCATTTCCAAACAGGGCTTACTTCATTATTTTGAGGTGAAGTTAATGGCTGCCAATTTTAAAAGTATCATTGAGTACTCCTGAGGTGAGAAAGGATTTTTGATATTTTTTATAGAGCGCGTTAGGGTAGCAGGTAGATTTGCCAAGTAAACATCTTGGTTAGGTGGTATGAACAAAACAATACAAGCCGTTTGGTAATTTCGGGTATTCCTGCAATAGTATGGGTTGGCTAAATAGCCATCTGAAAGAAAATTAATGAAATATAAAGACTTAAGAGAATTTATTGCTCAACTCGAGGCACAGCAAAAGCTTAAGCGTATTACCTTGCCGGTATCGCCGCATTTGGAGATGACGGAAATTGCCGATCGGGTACTACGCGCGGAAGGTCCCGCATTATTATTTGAAAATCCCGTAAGGCCAGACGGCAGCCGTTACGATTATCCCGTATTGGCTAATCTTTTCGGTACGCCGGAGCGTGTGGCCATGGGCATGGGGGCGGATAATATCAGCCAATTGCGTGAAATCGGTAAAACGCTTGCTTATCTGAAAGAACCCGAGCCGCCTAAAGGCATAAAAGACGCATTTTCCAAGCTTCCCCTTTTAAAAGACATTTGGAGTATGGCACCGAATGTGGTGAAGAAGGCGCCTTGTCAGGAAATCGTATGGGAGGGCGATGAAGTCGATCTGACCCGCCTGCCGATCCAACATTGTTGGCCTGAGGATATTGCTCCGTTGGTAACATGGGGATTAACAGTTACCCGCGGGCCGCATAAAAAACGCCAAAATTTAGGTATTTACCGTCAACAGCTGATTGGTAAAAACAAGCTGATCATGCGTTGGTTAGCACACCGCGGCGGCGCATTGGATTTTCAGGCACATAAAAAAGCTTATCCGGGTGTTCCTTATCCCGTAGCCGTTGTACTCGGTTGTGATCCTGCTACGATTTTAGGGGCGGTTACCCCCGTGCCCGATACGTTGAGCGAATATCAATTTGCCGGCCTGCTGCGTGGTTCGCGCACAGAGTTGGTGAAATGTATTGGTAGTGATTTGCAAGTGCCTGCCCGCGCCGAAATTGTGTTGGAGGGTGTGATCTACCCGGATGAAACCGCGCTTGAAGGCCCTTATGGCGACCATACCGGTTACTACAATGAACAAGATTATTTCCCCGTGTTTACGGTAGAGCGCATCACGATGCGTGAAAATCCGATTTACCACAGCACCTATACCGGTAAACCGCCTGATGAACCTGCCGTATTGGGCGTGGCCTTAAACGAAGTATTCGTGCCTCTGTTGCAAAAGCAGTTTCCCGAAATCGTGGATTTCTACCTGCCCCCTGAAGGCTGTTCTTACCGCATGGCCGTGGTCAGTATCAAAAAACAGTATGCCGGCCATGCCAAACGGGTAATGATGGGTTGCTGGAGCTTTTTACGCCAATTTATGTACACCAAGTTTATCGTGGTGGTGGACGATGATGTGGATTGCCGGGATTGGAAAGAGGTGATTTGGGCGATTACCACGCGTATGGATCCTGTACGCGATGCGGTGATGGTCGAAAATACGCCGATTGATTATCTTGATTTTGCCAGCCCTGTGAGCGGCTTGGGCGGTAAAATGGGCTTGGATGCAACCAATAAATGGCCGGGAGAAACCGATCGGGAATGGGGTAGGGTGATTGAACGGGATGCCGCTACCGTAGCGAAAGTCGATGCTTTGTGGCAAGAACTGGGCCTTTAAAAAAATACCGCCCGCCGTTATTCGGCCGGGCGGTATTTTTATGAGCAGTAAGTTTTTGGTATCGTTATCGGCGGTTTGCCAAACAGCGGAATATTTTTGGGTTAGTTGATTGCCTGAAAGTGATAAAGCCGTTTGCAGCAGTTTCAGACGGCCTGGCCCGAGCATATACTATCAATGTTTATGTTGTTGTAATAATGAATTATAAAGGTAACAGAATTGATGAATGAACGCGTATTGTTATTGCACGGCTTGCATATGCATGCCTGGGCGATGCGGCCCTTTGCCCGGTTGTTGGCCGGTTTCGGGTGTGATACCGATACGTTTGGTTATTATAGTGTATTACATAATATTCAAAGGCATACCAAGGCTTTGATTGATAAGGTAGAGGCCGATTACGAGAAAGACAATACATTAAAACTACACTTTGTCGGGCACAGTTTGGGCGGCTTGGTATTGCGTCATTTCGCGGCACAGCGGCCTGATTTGGTGCGTGGCCGAATCGTAACTTTGGGCACGCCGCATCAGGGTAGTCAGGCAGCGGTAAAAATTCACGATTGGGGACTGGGCATTCCGGTTTTGGGCGGGTCATTTCTAAGCGGATTGAATGGGGAGGTGCCGCCTTTGCCGGTGGGGATAGAGTTAGGCAGTTTGGCAGGTAATCAACCGTTGGGTTTAGGGCGTTTGTTGCGGCTTGAAGGAGAAAATGACGGCACGGTGGGTGTAGCGGAAACTTGTTTGGAAAACATGGCCGATCATGTGGTCTTGCCGCTTTCGCATACGGGAATGCTGTTCAGTAAGGATGCGGCGGCTCAGTCAGCTTGGTTTTTACGGCAAGGTCGTTTTATGCGTTAGGATATATAAAGTGAATGGTATGCAAAAACGCCGTCTGTTTTCAGACGGCGTTTTGCTTTCAAAAGATAACGAGAGACTTTACGGGTAAGCAATATAGGCATAAGCGGAATGATTGTGGATAGACTCGAAATTTTCGCTTTCCACAATATAGCCGCAAATTCGTTTGTCGGCGGAAAGTGCGGTTGCGACATCTCGCACCATATCTTCTACGAATTTCGGATTTTCGTAAGCCTGTTCGGTAACAAATTTCTCGTCCGGACGTTTCAGCAAGCCGTAAAGTTGGCAGCTGGCTTGGGCTTCCACACAGTCGATAAGCTCTTCGATGCCGACTTCGGAGGAGCACGATAATGTAACGGTAACATGTGAGCGCTGATTATGCGCACCGTATTGGGAAATTTCTTTCGAGCAAGGGCACAGGCTGGTAACGGGGACAAGCACTTTCAATGTATGGCGGTACTGACCGTTCTCGATTTCACCGGTAAGGGTAACGTCGTAATCGAGTAAAGATTTGATGCCGGAAATCGGGGCTGATTTTTGGCGGAAAAACGGGAAAGAGACGCTGATTTTACCGGAGTGCGAATCCAAGCGTTGCAGCATTTCTTCGGTTAACGCTTTTAGGCGTGTGAAACTCAATGGCTCGGTTTGCTCTTCCATTAAAGCCACAAAGCGCGACATATGTGTGCCTTTTTGATCGGCAGGCAGGAAAACGGTCATGGTGAGCCGTCCGACAGTCTGCTGCGTACCCTCGGCAGTAGTGATGCTGATAGGAAAACGTAAATCTTTGATTCCTACCTGGTTAATCGGCATATTGCGTAAATCGGGACTGGATTGCACGTCTGCAATGGCGTTCATGCTGATGGATTTCCTTAAGGGTAACGGCGGATTTGCCTGAACAATACCGCCCAAAATGTGTGCATACGGCTGAAAAACAAGGCCGTCTGAAAATGATTTTAGTTTGCCCGGCCGTTGCGCATGGCAACGTTTTTTTATAATTTTGATTATACGGCGGACCCGTGCCTTTATTTTTAAGGCCGTAGTAAATGCGAGATTATATCACTTGTGCTTTCAGACGGCATTGATTGTTTCTATTTTTCGGATAGTGGTAAAATCCCTTATCTTTATTTTACATATGGGTCGGACGTTATGAAATTTGCTACAGAAGCCATTCATTCCAGTTATGATTGTGATGAGCATAACCGCGCATTGATGCCGCCGATTTATCAAAACAGTATGTTTGCCATGCATGAAATCGGCGAGCAAATACCTTACCGTTACTCCCGCCTTTCCAACCCTACCCGAAAAGTATTGGAAGACACTGTGGCCGCTTTAGAGCACGGTGCGGCCGGTTTCGCTTTCTCCAGCGGCATGGCGGGAATCGATGTCGTGTGGCGTACATTTTTACGCCCGGGCGATACTATTGTGGCAGTAGCCGATATTTACGGCGGCGCATATGATTTGCTGACGGAAGTTTACGCCCAATGGGGCATTAATGTTGTTTTTGCCGATTTAACCGATCCGAATAATCTTGATACGGTTTTAGCTGAACACAAAGTAGCTATGGTCTGGTTGGAAACGCCTTCCAACCCTCTGTTGCGCCTGGTGGATATCGAATTGCTGTCGGCCAAGGCGAAGGCCGCCGGCGCTATGGTGTGTATTGACAATACTTTTGCAACACCATATTTGCAAAATCCTTTGGATATGGGCTGCGATATCGTGTTCCATTCTGCTACCAAATACCTTTGCGGACATTCCGATGTGCTGATGGGTATTGTAGTTGCTAAAGACCAAAAACATGCCTCGCGTTTGCAATCTATGATGGTAAATACCGGTGCCATAGCCGGACCGATGGATTGCGCGTTGGTATTGCGCGGTATTAAAACCCTTCCCGTGCGGATGAAGCAGCATTTGGAAAATGCGGCAGAGTTGGCCAAGCGCTTACAGGCCCATCCTGCCGTAGCCAAGGTCTTTTATCCCGGGTTGGCAGAGCATGAGCACCACGAGTTGGCCAAAAAACAAATGCGCGGTTTCGGCGGTGTCGTGTCGGTTTATCTAAAAAACGATACCAAAGCGGCAGCCAACAGCGTAATTAAAAATATGCAGCTAGTGAAAATGGCATCCAGCTTGGGTGGTGTAGAAAGTTTGGTAAACCACAGCTTTTCCCAATCCCACAGTGGTATGTCGCCTGAAGTAAAAGCAGGATTGGGTATTAAAGAAGGATTGCTGCGTTTTTCAGTCGGTATCGAGGATATCGAAGATATTTGGGCCGATATTTCGAAAGCTTTGGATACTAGCTTGGCATAATATCCGATGAATGTGCGGTGACAAATCTGTTGTTGTGCCATCAATATTTTGGCATTTAAACTAAACATATCCGGTTTGTCATCATTAATAAAAAATGCCGTCTGAAAATTTTTCAGACGGCATTTTTTCTTTTTAGCCAGGTTGGTATTTATACCACGGCTTCTTCTTTTTGTTTTTGGGGTTTCGCCAGATTTTCACGGCTTAAACCGAATGCCAGCAGCAGTGGGCTGGCAACCAAAATAGAAGAATAAATACCAAAAACGATACCGATCGTTAATGCCAGTGCGAAGCCGTGTAGGGCGGCGCCGCCGAAAATCAGCATAGACAATACCATCGCTTCGGTAGAGCCGTGGGTAATAATAGTACGGCTCATAGTGGCGGTAATCGCATTATCAATAACTTGGGGTACGGTTTTGTCGCGCATATTCGGTTTGCGGAAATTCTCGCGGATACGGTCGAATACTACCACCGACTCATTCACCGAATAGCCCAATACGGCCAGAATACCGGCCAGCACGGTAAGCGAAAATTCCCATTGGAAAAAGGCAAAGCAACCGAGGATGATAATTACGTCGTGCATATTGGCAATAATGGCAGAGACTGCAAAACGCCACTCGAAACGCATGGAGAGGTAAATAATGATACCGACAATCACCATGCCCAAAGCAATCAGGCCGTTGGATACCAGTTCCTCACCTACTTGAGGACCGATAAACTCAACTTGGCGTAGTGTAACGTCCGGGTTGTCGGTTTTCAGCAGGTTCATCACTTGATTGGAAAGTTGCGCTGAAGACACACCTTCTTTGTTGGGTAAGCGGATCATGATATGGCGGTTAGTACCCAGCGCCTGAACCTGTACCTCGCCTTCGCTGACAGTATTCAAACGTTGGCGTACCTGGTTGATTTCAACACCTTGTTGGTATTGCACCTCCATTACCGTACCGCCGGTAAATTCAACTGAGAAATTCAAACCGCGGGTTACTAAGAAAAACACCGAAAGGATGAAAGTGATCAGGGAAATCAGGGTAGTGAGCTTACCGTAGCTCATAAACGGAATGTCGCGTTTGATTTTGAACAATTCCATGTTTTACTCCTTACCGGCTGTGGTTTCGGGCTTCCATACCGCACCGATAGAAATGTTTTTAAGGTTGCGGCGGCGGCCGTACCATAGGTTCGCCATAGCGCGAGACACCACTACAGAAGAATACATTGAAGTGAGAATACCCAGACAATGCACCACGGCAAAACCGCGAACCGGACCCGAGCCGAAAATCAGCAAGGCGATACCGGCAATCAGCGAAGTGATATTAGAGTCGACAATGGTTGCCCATGCGTGTTGATACCCCATATTGATGGCTGCCTGCGGTGATGCACCTGCACGCAGCTCTTCACGTATGCGCTCGTTAATCAATACGTTAGAGTCGATGGCCATACCTAATGTGAGGGCGATTGCGGCGATACCGGGTAGGGTGAGCGTGGCTTGCAGCGCCGATAAGATGGCAATCAGGAACAGCAAGTTAGCCGATAGGGCGATAACCGAAAAAACACCGAACATACGGTAATAGATAATCATGAAAACGGCTACGGCCACAAAGCCCCAAAGGGTAGAATGGAAGCCTTTTTCAATATTTTCTTTACCGAGAGACGGGCCAATGGTGCGCTCTTCGATGATTTCCATAGGTGCGGCTAAAGAACCGGCGCGCAGTAGAAGAGAAGTATCATTGGCCTCGGCGGTACTCATGCTGCCTGAAATCTGTACGCGGCCACCGGTAATGACGGTGCGGATAACAGGTGCGGTTACGACTTCGGCTTTACCTTGGTCGATTAGAACCATTGCCATGCGCTTACCGATATTTTGGCTGGTCAGCTCGCCGAAAATCGTACCGCCGGTACCATCAAGATTGATGCTGACGGCAGGAGCGCCCATTTCATCAAAGCTGGGTTGGGCATCATTGATGTTGTCGCCGGTGAGCTCTACCTGTTTGCTGACCAAAGTGGGAACCGGTTTTTCCCCGGCAGTGTAAAGCAGGTCGTAGCCCGCAGGAATATTGCCGGCAAGTGCGGCCTGCATCAGGGCGGGGTCATCCGATACCATGCGTACTTCCAAGGTGGCGGTGCGGCCAATGATGTCTTTGGCTTTGGCGGTATCCTGAACACCGGGCAGTTGTACCACAATGCGGTCTGCTCCCGCCTGTTGGATAACCGGCTCGGCTACGCCCAACTCATTCACACGGTTGTGCAGGGTATTGATATTTTGTTTAACCGAATCTTCGCGCACTTTGTTTAAAACCGCTTCGGAGAGCGTAAGTACGATATCGTTGCCGTTCGGGGTGAGTGTGGCTTCTGGCAAAATGCGGCGCAATTCGGGCAGGGCTTTTTGTACATCCGCGGCATCTTGGAATGGTACGGTCAGGCTGTTGTCGTTTTGGCGTGCGGTGCCTGTACGGGTTTTCAAACGGCGTAGCTCGCGGCGGATATCGCCGGAATAGCGCTCAAATGTTTTTTGCATGGCCGTCTGCATGTCAACCTGCATGGTGAAATGCACGCCGCCGCGTAAGTCAAGGCCTAAGAACATCGGGTTGGCATTAATTTTCGCCATCCATTCGGGGCTGTCGGCCAAGAGGTTCAATGCGGTGATGTAGCCGTCACCCAGAGTGTTTTCGATAACATCGCGGGCACGTAATTGGGTTTCGGCATCGCGAAAGCGTACTTTAAGCGAATTGTCGGCGATAAACATACCGTCGTTGGCAATGCCCGCGGCTTGCAAGGCAGAGGCAACGCGTTGCTCGGTCTGTGTGTTAATCGCAATAGATTGGCGGTTGGTGGATACCTGTACGGCCGGCGTTTCGCCAAATAAGTTGGGCAGTGTGTAAATCACGCCCAAAATCAGGGTCACGGCAATCAGCAGGTATTTCCATAATGGATAGCGGTTCATGGTAAACCTTTACTGGATAAAAACGAACAGCCGCAGCTTATGGCTGTCGGCATTTTATATGGCGGCGGTTTCGGCGGGCCAAACTTCTGAAAAAGCTTGTCGGACGGCTGAAGTGCAAAAGCCGTACGGCTAAATTGAGGCATATCGAAACGGTGCATGGCCGATAAAATGTAAACAGCCACCGTGCGGCGGCTCTCAAAGGCGGCGGATTATGCCGCTTTGCTGGAAACGGCGTTGCGCTCAACTTCTACAATCACGCCTTTTGCGATTTCTACATTAAAGAATTTTTCGCTCACGTTGGTGATGGTACCGGTAAAGCCGGAAGCCAAAATCACGCGGTCACCGCGTTTCAATTCGGCCAGCATGGCTTGGTGTGCTTTGAATTTCTTTTGTTGCGGGCGCATGATCAGGAAGTAGAATACAACCAAAATCAAAATCAGCGGAGCAAACTGCATCAGCAAATTCGGTTGGGCGGCGGCGTCGGCTGCGTAAGCAAAGTCAATCATGTGTCGTCCAGTCTTTCTATTATAAATGGATAAAAATGCTAAGCGGTTTGTCTGTACCGCTTAAAATAGGCTATTCTAAAGGGATAGAGGTATTTTTCCAAGTAATTTCCATGATTATTAACCCTATTTATCCTGTTTGTCGGATGCCGTCTGAAAAGGGCGGGAGCAAGGAGCAAGCGTGCGTGCGTGGATAAGACGGCTTTTGGGCAGAAAGCCGCGCTTGTTGTGGATAGGCCATCCACTGTTTTTACAACATGATCCGGGTACGGATCATCCCGAAGCAGCGGCACGCATCGGAGCTATAGAGGCCGAGCTGCTCCGTCAGAAGATATCGCCGCGGATCCGCCGTGCGGAGGCGGCGGAAGTGACCGACAAACAATTGGCTTTGGTTCATACCAGTAAATATTTACAGTATCTTGAATCAGTTAGGCCGCAACCGGGCAAAATATACCGGCTTGACGACGACACGGTGATGAGCAGTGAAACGCTCGCTGCTGCGCGTTATGGTGCAGGTGCGGTCGTGCAGGCGGTTGATACGGTATTGTCGGGACGCTCCCCGCGTGCGTTTTGTGCAGTCAGGCCGCCGGGGCATCATGCTGAAAGTGCCAAAGCAGGTGGCTTTTGCCTGATTAATAATGTTGCTGTCGGCGCTATGCGCGCGATTGCCGAACATCGTTTGCAACGTATTGCGATTGTCGATTTCGACGTGCACCATAACAACGGCACACTGGAAATTTTTAAAGATGACCCGCGTGTGATGTTGCTGAATAGTTGTGCTCCTGATCTGTATCCGTTTCCTGATGAAGGCGTTGGCGGGCGCAATCCTCATATCCATAATATTTTTCTGCCTTCCGGCAGTGGCAGCCGTGAAATGCGTGAAGCTGTCCGCCGCTTGTGGTTGCCGCAATTGGCGTTATTCAAACCGCAATTGCTCCTGCTTTCGGCAGGATTTGATGCGCATCGTAAGGACGAGAGCGGTAGTTTGAATTGGCATGAGGCTGATTATGCTTGGCTGACGCATAAGCTGGTGCAGGCGGCGGGCGAAGAATGCCGCGGTGTGGTGTCGGTATTGGAAGGCGGTTATCATTTGGAGAGCCTGGCCAAAAGTGTGGCCGCCCACCTGTATGTGTTATCCGGTATGGGAAAACCTGCCTGTGCGGTTGCTTACGACAAATGGCTGCGTCGTACCGCTAAAAAAGAAGGCCGTCTGAAAAAATGATGGCTTGAGGGAAGAAGTTTCAGATGCCGTTTGAAAAAATTTCAGACGGCATTTTTATTTGTAGGCAATGGTTTGGCCGCTTCGGGATTTTTAAGCAGGTAGCAAATCGGAAAACTGCATACAAAATCTCAATATATCTTTATCTTTTATTGAAATCAGCGGCCGGAGTGCCGCAATTGTCCGTACATGGTTTAGGTTTGGCGTAATAGCTTTGATAAAACAGTGTGTTAGAATCGGTTTGGCAGCAGTGCGCTTTTTGCACAATAAATTGTTATAATCAAACCTTTTGCCGCTTTTATTCAGACGGCCTTTGATGTTTTCTTCCCCGAATATACTTATGATTCCGAATGCAATAAGCAGCGTTTGTACCGTAAGCCGTTTCAGAAACGGCAGTACCGAAAATACCGATGATATTCTTGCAGAAGAAACCCCGGTAGCATTGGTGTATAACGGAATCGCCCATGTGGTATTGATGGCTACTCCCGCCGATATAACGGAATTGGCACTTGGTTTTAGTCTGAGCGAAGGCATTCTGACCCATGTCGGAGAGCTTTACGATGTGGAAACCAAAAACGGTTGTAACGGTATTGAAGTTCATTTGGAGATTGCCTCGGCGTGTTTCCGGTTGTTGAAAGAACGTCGCCGTAATATGAACGGGCGTACTGGCTGCGGTTTGTGCGGGGTGGAAAGTTTGGAGGCGGTCAGGCCGGATTTGCCTGAAGTAGCGCGCGGCCATATCGTTCAAGCACAGGATATACAGGCGGCATTGCAAACCTTTGACAAATACCAGACCTTGCGCGCGCAAACAGGTGCGGTGCATGGTGCGGCTTGGGTAGAAGAAGGCATTATTGTCAAATTATTTGAGGATGTGGGCCGCCATAACGCGCTCGACAAGCTGTTGGGCTGGGGTGCGAAAAACAATATTGATTGGCAGCGGGGCTGGGTGTTGGTGTCCAGCCGTGCCAGTTATGAGATGGTGGCTAAAGCAGCGGCAATGGGCGTGGGACTATTGGCCGCAGTTTCGGCGCCCACAGCCTTTGCCGTACGTTTGGCCGAACAAGCCGGCATGACATTAATCGGCTTTGCCCGGGAGCATCAATATACGGTTTATACCCATCCTGATTATATTCAGACGGCCTGTTCCGGCGAAACAAAGCAGGCCGTCTGAAACGAGCCTTTGCAAAACACATACACAAAGAAAAGATTATGAGCACAATATCCATCAAACCGATTACCGAAATTCAAAAAGGCTTGTTCCATACACCGTTTTGGTTGGCACCCGAAAGCAACCTTTTTGCCGAACGCAGTACCCGTTTTCAAGAGTTGGCGCAAAATGAAGCCAGCGAATGGCGCGTGTATCTTGAATTATTAGGCAAGTTGAGTACGGCGCAGCAGGCGGTTTACGACAAACACAGCTTCGTGCTGCCCGATTTATACCAAGGGCAAACCATTTTGCCGCAAGCAGCCCTAGGCGAGGTGCCTGCTGATTTTTACGGTGTGTTGGCCGATTTAGTGGCGGAGACAGGCCGTATAGGTGTGACGAAAGCCGTACAGGCAGAGTTGGATAAATTAGCCGCATTGTCCCGTGAGCAAGCAGAAGAATTAGCTAGGCGCGTGTTAACCAAAAATGAAACCGATGCCGACCGCTCGGCTTTGGTATGGGTGCGGGCGGCCTTGCAGGTTATTTGGACGGCATGGGCGGCGCAATTGACCGAAGACCATGTTCCGCCGGTGGAAGAGCGCGTAAACTGTCCCTGCTGCGGCACAGAAGCGGTAGGAAGTGTAGTGTTGATTAAAACGGATTTGGCAGGTTTTCGCTATATGCATTGTCCTCATTGCAACAGCCGCTGGAATGCCCTGCGTGCAAAATGTACCACTTGCGGTGACAGCAGCGGCATGCGTATTCAGGAAATCGATCCGGAGGAAACACCCGGGCTCAGCCCGGTACTGACGGGCGCAAGAGCCGAAAGCTGTGAGGCGTGCCATAGTTACCGTAAGCTTTACCGGCAAGACAAACAACAATATGCCGACCCGGTAGCAGACGATCTAGCCTCGCTGGCTTTGGATATTTTAGTAGGTGAGTCAGGCTATCAGCGCGGAGGCGAAAACCCCTTTTTGATATTGGGTTCGGAATAATTTTTTTTATATTGGCAGATAAAACGCCGGTATATGCTGTTGGAAAGTAAAAGCGCGTAAGCCCGTTGTATCCGGCGGAAGATATGAGGTTAGAATGGCATAGCAGGATTTTTACTTATTCTTTGTGTCCCCGCTTTATTTTTTGGAGAACCGCCATGAGCGACCTCATCAAGCAGCCCGTATCCGACCGCGCCGAATATAACGCCTACTTTCCTTCGGAATATTCACTCAGCCTTTATACCAGCCCGAAAACCGATTTTAAAGGTTTCAAATTTTCCGAGCCTTATAAGGGGGAAAAATATAAAGTTTTGATGATTGCTACCGATGAGCGGTATGTAAAAATGCAAAACGGAAAACTTTTTTCTACCGGCAACCATCCGGTCGAAACGTTGTTGCCGATGCTCCATATCCATGAAGCCGGATTTGAAATCGAAGTCGCTACTTTATCGGGAAATCCCGTTAAGTTTGAAATGTGGGCGATGCCGAAGGAAGATCAGGCGGTAGCCGGTATTTTTGAAACTTATCTGCCGAAGTTACAGAAGCCGCATAAATTGGCCGATATTATTGAATCGGTAACCGATGAGGATTCTCCTTACATTGCCGTATTTGTGCCCGGTGGTCATGGTGTACTTAATGCTATTCCTGAAAGTAGTGAGGTGGCGCGTGTTTTAAATTCGATGCTGGATAAAAACCGCTATATCATCACTTTGTGTCATGGTCCGGCAGCATTGGTGTCATTGGCAGATGAGCAGGGCGCCTTCCCGCTCAAAGGCTATGAGTTGTGCGTATTTCCCGACTCACTTGACGAAGGTGCCAATATTGATATCGGCTATATGCCCGGTCGTTTGCCGTGGTTGGTAGCGGAACGCTTACAGGCTTTGGGCATGAAAGTAATGAATGAAGACATTACCGGTAAAGTATGCCAAGACCGCCAACTGTTAACCGGAGATAGTCCGCTGGCCGCAAATAATTTAGGAATCCTTGCCGCGGATGTATTGTTGGATGCCGTTACCAAATTGGATTAATGTTTCTTTCGGCGTGGTCGATGCGCCGCTTTCGTCACTATGATATCCGGTTATGATCATTATCATAAAATAAGGAGCCGTCTGAAAATTTTCGGGCGGCTTTTTTTATGAGAGCAACATAGATCATGATTTTATAGGCAATGCAAATTCTGCCGAACTGTCCGTCGGGAATGAAAGAAATATAATGGTGTTTTTTATATTGCGATATACAAATGCCGTCTGAAAAATTTCAGACGGCATTTTATTTCAATAAAGAGAATATTTAAGCTGCATAGTGTTTGCGGCGGGCGGCATCATATTCTTTTGCATAAGTTTCCAGAGCGCTGATACAGCCGTCGATATCATCGGCTCCTGCTAAAAATAAAATCGTACGCAACGTAGCGAGTTCCCTGTCTGGAGAGAGTGGGGCGCAGTAGTGATTGGGAAAGGCAAGCGGACAGAGCCACAGTTTTTCTTCGGGTCGGTAAATGCCTATAATTTCATTGCGGCTGCCGTTGCGGTGTAGCACAAACTGAATGGCCGAGCTGGCCGCAACGGTATGAACAGAGAACTCGAGATTCTGGATTTTCATGCGATATTCCTTATCCTGTTTAGCACTTTATCATGGGCGGCAATTGGGAATAAATCACCCATAGGGGCTGCCGATACAGCAGCCGGATAACAAAAAACACCCTGCATTTCGGGAAACAGGGTGTGATGCCCATATTTGCCGTCGAAAAATCAACAGCCGCATCTGCACGCGCATTCCACCTTGCCGGCAATAGGCAGGTTGGCATGGTTTCCCAACTCGTGATGCAGAGCTAATCTTATGCCTGCGTTACAGGCTTGTCAACATAGGCGTATCTCACTCAAGGCTACTGGCTCTGCCTAGCCTTAACGTTTGCTAACAGATATAATGCTTAGCCGACATTAAGACATTAAAGAGAGTTGTCCGAACGGTTCAAAAGTTTGGCAACTGCTGCGCTCATGCTATGAACAGTTTGATAACTTTGATTACCGTACTCTCGCCGCTTTTTGCCGGATTTTTTATAAGTGTGCCCAAACAATATCAGCCCTTATTGGATAAAGCCCTGTCGTGGCTGGTATATGCCATATTGTTGCTGATCGGCGTGTCGCTTTCCCAAGTTGAGAATTTAGGCGCGCAAATCAGCACTATTTTCATATCGACCGTTTGCCTGTTTATAGCCGTGATCGGGATGAATTTGCTGGTTTTAATGTGGTATGACCGCCGTTTTCCATGGAAGGTGGAGGGAAGCAACAAAAAAGCCGATATTAGCTTAACGGGCAGTATCAAGCAGCTCGGTTGCGTGTTAGCGGGTTTTATGCTGGGTAGGATACTCAGCCGTGATTGGCTGCCGCCGGAAAACTTGGGTACTTATTGCCTGATGTTGATGGTATTTGTCGTGGCGGTACAATTACGAAGCAGCGGTATTACCTTGCGGCAGGTGCTGATTAATAAGCGCGGCGTGCAAACCAGTATATTGATTACGCTTTCTTCTTTGGCAGGAGGTTTGCTGTTTGCCGCCTTGCAATCCGAAGTTTCATGGAGTAAAGGTTTGGCATTGGCATCTGGGTTTGGCTGGTACTCGCTTTCCGGCATTGTGATGACCGAAGCCTACGGCCCGATATGGGGTAGTGTGGCACTGTTGAATGACCTGGCCCGCGAATTTTTTGCTTTGGTATTTATTCCGTTGCTAATGCGCCGCCATCCGAGTGCAGCTGTGGGGGTGGGCGGTGCGACCAGTTTGGATTTTACTTTGCCGGTTATTCAACGTTCCGGCGGTTTGGCGGCAGTTCCGTTGGCCATCAGTTTCGGGTTTATCATCAATATTATTTCCCCGGTTTTGATGGTTGTTTTTTCCGCCATGAAATTTTGAATAACCGCACATCTGTGCCGCTTGCGTGAAGAAAGCGAATTTGGCACAATTTATTTCATAAAAATCAAAAGTAAACGAACCTATGCCACGCATCCAACGACATGAAAAAATCATTGCCCTCGTGCGCGAACACGGTTTTATGCCGATTGACCGATTGGCGCGCGATTTAGACGTTACACCGCAAACCATCCGCCGTGATATTAACCAGCTTTGCGAAGAAAACATTTTACGCCGTTACCATGGTGGTGCGGCTTTGGGCGAAGGGATGGAGGGAGATGATTATCTTGCCCAAAAGAATAAATTGCAAAACGAAAAGGCGCATATTGCCGATTTGATTGCAGCTGAAATCCCCGATAATGCTTCATTGTTTATGAGTATCGGAACAACCATTGAAGCAGTAGCAATGGCTTTGGTGAAAAATCATAAAAATCTTTGCATTATTACCAATAATATCCATGTGGCGGCGATTGTATCCGGGCGTAGCGATTATACGGTCATTATTACTTCGGGAGTGGTGCGCCCGGTAGACGGTGGTGTGACGGGCGTAGCTACGGTAGATTTTATTAACCAGTTTAAAGTCGATTACGCCGTATTAAGTGCGGCCGGTGTGGAGCAGGACGGCTCGCTTTTGGATTTTGACTATAAAGAAGTTAGTGTGATGCAGGCGATGATGGAAAATGCCCGTATGCGCTATTTGGTGTTGGATCACCGTAAATCGGGGCGGAATGCTTTGGTAAGGATGGGAGACGTTACCGAGTTTGACTGTGTGTTCAGCGACCGCAAACCGTCAGACACTATCCGTCAAAAGCTGGATGAACATGGCGTACGCTGCCATATTGCCGAACGGGATGTTTGAAAAGATTCATACTGTGCTTTAAATTAAAAAATAAAATGTAAATAATGCCGTCTGAAAATATTTTTCAGACGGCATTATTTATCTTGGAGAATTTTTCGGTTTTGCCGCCGGCCGGGGTGGTGATTATTTGTTGTAGCCTTACTATCATGAAAATGAGCGGCTGCCGTGACAAATACTAAAAGCCCGTATTGGTGGAACCGAATAATTAGCTGCATTTTCTAGAGGTAGGTGAACCTTCATAGGGGAGGTGATTTATATTTGCACTGACGAGCCGGTTATCGGGCAGCGTTTCACCGTCTTGCTGGATGAGAGATATTATGTCGCGCGGGAAGCCGCCGTTAGAATATTGTTAGATTAGTGCCAGATTGGTTTTCTCACCGATGGCAGAGAATATAAGAAAAACGCGCTTAAATGCGCGTTTTTTGGACGTTATGAATTTTACAGGCTATGCGGTCTGTTTTTTATAGCGCGGGTCTGCCAGTAAGGCTGTTTGCAAACCGCTTTTTAAAGGCTGTAAGGCATCAATATCGTCACAAGCATCCATTATTAATTGGTATACGGCCATAAAATCTTTTTCGGGCAAATCGGCGATGGAAAACGTGCAGCAGGAAAACTCGCCCTCGAATTGTTCGGCATAATCCGGAGCCACATCGGCCATATGCGGCAACATATAATCAAACAAAAGCACCGATATGCGGTTGGGCAGCAGATGTTTAACCAGCTGGCCGTTTGCCATATTGATATATAAGTAATCAGGAGCGCTCATTCTGATTCACCAATAAATAATTGGCTTTTATTCCGTTTCCAGTATGCTTCGGCTTCAGCCTGTCCGTAAACTACCTGCTTTTAGCGTGTATTTTTACCGGCTGTATTTTGAAGCTGTACCGCAGAAACTTTGATTTCGATTTTCCATGCCGGATTCGCCAAGCCGGCGGCTACACAGGCGCGAGCCGGAGTGCGTTGGGGATCAACCCATTGGTCCCATACCGCATTCATTGCAGCGTAATCGGCCAGATCAGGCAGGTAGATTGTGGCTTCTAAAATATGGCGCTTGTCGGAGCCGCATTTTTCCAGCCATTTATCGATTTGTTTGAGTACATCTTGAGTTTGTTCGGTAATGTCCGAACTGTCTGTTTCGGGAACCATACCCGATAAAAACACAAAACCGTTGGCAACGGTAGCTTCGGAGAGGCGCGGGGTTTGTCCGTGATAGGTAATGTTCATATATTTCCTTTACATATAAGTTAAATCATGGCAGTTATGGTAACATAAAGAAAGATTGAATCAGCATATTTTTCAGATGGCCTCTATGAGTAAAAACGATTATCCGGTTACGCCCTCTATACGTTTTTTGCGGGCGCATGCTATTGATTTCGAGCCCAAAATGTTTGTTTATATGGAGCACGGGGGAACGGCGCATTCGGCGCAGCAGTTGGGTGTCCCCGAGCATGCGGTGATCAAAACTATTGTGTTGCAAAATGAGCGTAAAGAAGGTGTGCTGGTGTTGATGCACGGCGATAAAGAAGTTTCTACCCGCAATTTGGCGCGCCAGTTGGGAATGAAACATCTGGAATTGGCCGATGAAAAACAGGCCAATAAATGGACGGGGTTTTTATTCGGAGGCACCAGCCCGTTTGGCACGAAAACCACTTTGCCGGTTATGGTGGAAAAAACGATTTGGGATCTGGATATGATTTATATCAACGGCGGCAAGCGTGGGTTTTTAGTAGCGATCAGGCCTGAAGCTTTGCGTGTGCTTAATCCGAAAACGGTGGAGGCGGCCGCCTGAATGTTGTTGGCGCGGTAATATATTTATTATGGATAATTAATAAAGGAGAAAATAATGGATTACAGAATAATAGGCCATCCGGGGCAAGCGCCGAAAGACGATAGCCGGCTGCGCACTTATGCCATCATTGTTTATGCCTTGTATGCCGCCTCGTTGATTATCGGCTTTACTTTGTTGGCCGGGGTGATTATGGCTTATCTGAAGCGCAACGATGCGGTGGGTACACCTTATTATGATCAGTTTGCCTACCTGATTAAAACGTTTTGGGTTACTGTGGCAGGGTTGTTTATCGGTGTGTTGACAATAGGGGTTTTGGTAGGCGGTCTGATTTTGGTACTGGTAAGTATTTGGTTTGTTTACCGTGTAGTGGCCGGTTTTATCAAGCTTTACGACCATCGCCCTATATCCGCCGATAGTTGGTTTTAAGGCAGGTTTGCTATTTGTAAGAGAGTATGATTGCCCATGCATTTGTATTTAAAATTTGATGCCGTCTGAATGTTTCAGATGGCATCATTGCTTTGTATGCGTTACTGTTCTATAAAACTAGAATAGTAAATTTTACAAAATGTGTTGCGCTCAGACAGGCCGCCTGAAAAATATGTACATGGATTATCTGGCGTAGATATGGAATTTCCTCTTACATGTTTTAGATAAAAATATCATCGGCCGTTTCACAATTGCCCCGCCTAATTTCTTGCTTGCATTCCCTATAAATTTAATTGATAATAATTATAAATAAAAATTAGCCGCCTGAAATATGATTGGTTGAATACGGTCATGCTGAAAATATGGTTGACGGCTAATTATTTGATATTTTCTTGCGGGCTTATCTCAGCCCTGTATCTGCCAAGCACATAATACAGAATCCAATTGTTTCTTGATGTGGAATTTTACAATGTCCCGTTTGCCGGTATCCCGTCTGAATAAAGGCGAAGTGGTTTATATCGAATCTATCGAACCCAATCCTGTTTTCGGCAGCCTTGATGAGCTGGTTGGCCGTCGTCTTGCCGATCTGGGTTTTTCCAACGGTACGCCATTGACGCTGGTGGCAAAAGGCTTATTCGGACGAGGGCCTTTCGCCGTGCGCTTGGGCAATCAATCACAATTTTCTCTACGTGAAGCAGAAGCGGCCAAAATTATTTGCCGTCCAACCAAATAAACTTTGCCGGATTCAGATGGCTAGAATTTTATGCCGTCTGAAAAATCATTATGAATACATATTATTATGCTTTGGTCGGTGCGCCTAATTGCGGTAAAACTGTGCTTTTCAACGCCCTTACAGGGGCAAATGCCAAAGTGGCCAATTATCCGGGTGTAACGGTTGACCGCCGCGAGGGCGTCTTCGTGCGTGACCGTAATATCCGGATTATTGATTTGCCAGGTACATACAGTTTGAGAACCACAAGCCCGGATGAAACAGTAGCACGCGATGTGCTTTTGGGTAAGCTTGGGCGTCGCCCCGATGCGGTAGTGGCAGTAGCGGATGCAACCAATTTACGCATGACGATGCGAATGATGCTGGAATTAAAAACACTCGGTCTGCCGATGATGATTTCTCTTAATCTCAGCGATGTCGCTTATGCGCGCGGTTTGAGGATTGATGTGGCCAAACTCAGCAGCCTGCTTGGCGTGCCGGTATTGGAAACCGCTGCCATCCGTCATCACAGCGTAGAGGCTGTTAGGGAAACTCTGGCTACCTTGCCGCGAGTGGAAACCGTTGATTTTGATGCGGAGAAAGCTAAAGAGCGGTTGGATGAGCTGGACAGTAACGCCTTATACGAAGAAGTGGAAAGTATTTTACGCCAAGTGGTGCATACCGAGATGGCTTTGCCCAGATGGCACCGCCGTCTTGATGGCTTGGTACTGCATCCCGTATGGGGTTTAATCATTTTGGCATTTATTTTGCTGATGGTTTTTCAAGCGGTGTATTCTTGGTCTGAGCCCTTAATGACGGCGATTGAAGACGGTTTTTCTATGCTGGGCGAATGGGTGGCTTCGGCATTGCCGCCCGGGTTGCTCACTGATTTGCTGATAAACGGGGTGATTGCAGGTATGGGCAGTGTATTGGTGTTTTTACCTCAAATCACCATATTATTTGCCTTCATTCTGCTATTGGAGGATTCTGGCTATCTGCCTAGGGCGGCGTTTTTGCTTGATAATCTGTTGTCCCGTACCGGGCTGTCGGGTCGTGCGTTTATTCCGCTGCTGTCGAGTTTCGCCTGTGCCGTACCCGCGGTGATGTCGGCACGAACCATTCAAGATCCGCGCGAACGTTTGGTTACGATTGCTATCGCGCCGATGCTGACTTGTTCGGCGCGTTTGCCGGTATATGCGCTGATTATTGCGGCAGTGATTCCGGCACAAACCGTTTGGGGTGTTTTTAATCTTCAGGGTTTGACTCTGTTTGCACTGTATGTGGTTGGCATTGTTTCGGCAGGGCTAACCGCATTTATGTTGAAACGCATGGCTAGACGCAGAGGGAATGTCCAGCAATTTCCTTTGTTGATGGAGTTGCCTACTTTCCGAACGCCGAATTTCAAACATATCGTGATTAGCCTGTGGGATAGGGTAAAAGCCTTTTTAAAACGCGCCGGTACGGTAATTTTTGCTTTAAGCGTGATATTGTGGGCATTGGTTAGCTTTCCCGCTGCGCCTGAGGGAGCAAGCGCACCGGCGATTGATTATAGTTTTGCCGGTATGTTGGGGCATCTGATTGAGCCGATATTTGCCCCGCTGGGTTTTACTTGGCAAATGTGTATTGCCATGATTCCGGGTATTGCTGCTCGGGAAGTGGTGGTGGCCGCGTTGGGGACGGTTTATGCCGTAGGGGCGGCGTCTGAAGATGCGGCGCAACAGGCATTGATCCCGATTGTGCATAATAATTGGGGACTGCCCACCGCTTTTGCATTCTTGGCATGGTATGTTTACGCACCGATGTGTATGGCGACGATGGCGGTTATCAAACGCGAAACCAAATCCGCCCGCCAAACTTGGCTGATTGCGGGCTATCTGTTTATGTTGGCCTACTTTTTTGCTTTTGTGGTGTATCAGGTTTCATCGAGGATTTTATTATGATTCAAGAATGGGTAGTCGGGCTGCTGGTGTTGGGGGCGGTGGTCTTTGTAGTACGCCGTTTTGTTTTCAAGCCGAAATCTTCTTCTGCTTGCGGCAGTTGCCGCGGTTGTAGCGGTAAAGACGGCGGTTGCCATTAGATTTTATAGGCTGTGGTTGTATTAATGTTTTGTTTGAATAATAAGGCCGTCTGAAAATCCGTTTCAGACGGCCTTATTATTTTGTATGACAGATAAGCATAGCGGTTATAAAAATTTTCCACTTGCCTCTATGGATACGGAGATTTACCAATCCGGATACATACGCCCGGGATTAAAAATACCGGACGGGTCGAAAGTTTGTTTCAAACGGCGATGGATTGCTTCGACAGGTTCGGATAGCGGGGTGAATACGGTTTCGCCGTGTTTTTCTCCGCGAAAGAGTGTCGCATGACCGCCCGCTTGCTGTGCGGCTGTGCGTATAGTTTGCGCTTTGGCTTCCGTACGATACCAGCGTAAGCCGCTACCCCATTCCATAGCACTTAAGCCTTCCAAAGGCAAAGGAGAGGCCGTGTCGGGCACGGAAACACGCCACAAACGTTGGGTGTCGCTAAGGGAGAAGGCAGGGTGGGTTTGTTCGCGTACCGAGTGCCATAGCGCATCGGCGGCTGCGGCTTCAAGTTGCAAACCGCCGATAATGCCGACGGCAGTTTGAACGCCCGCTTCGGTGCCGCTTAAGCGCAGGCTTAATACGCCGTCTGCCCAGAAAGAAGCGGAAAGCGGTAAAGGTTGCCCCATTAAGGCATTGAGTTTTGCAATAGCTTCGGTTTCACTGATTTCGAATTGTAATGTGGTTTCGGCAAACGGTTTGGGCAATACTTTGATGGATAGATCGGTGATTAAACCCAAAGTGCCGAGCGAGCCCGCCATTATCTTGGCAACATCATAGCCCGCTACGTTTTTCACGACTGTTCCGCCGAAGGCCAAATGTTCGCCTTTGCCGTTGAGCATTTTTACACCCAATACAAAATCTTTGATGGCTCCGGCATGGGATCTGCGGGGGCCGGCCAATCCGGCGGCGACAGCCCCTCCCAATGTTGCGCCTTCGCCGAAATAGGGTGGTTCGAACGGCAGGATTTGGTTGCGCTCGGCTAAAGCGGTTTCGATTTCCGCCAGCGGAGTACCGGCGCGTGCGGAAATCACCAGCTCTTCCGGATCATAGGCGGTAATGCCGCGGTAGGCGCGTGTATCAAGTATTTGGGCATTATCGGGGCGGCGGCTCTCTCCGTAAAAGTCTTTGCTGCTGCCGCCGCGGATAATCAGCGGCGTATGGTTTTGCGTTGCTTCGAGGATTTGCCCGCGTAGGGTAGTCAGTATGTGTTCCATAGTTTTCAGACGGCCTTTTCAATTTAATCTTTGGATACCGCAATCGTATGTTTGATGTGTTTTAAATTCGCCACGATGGTAAAAGTCATGATGACCAACATGGCCCACGAGCTCCATTTGCCGATGTGTACGAGCGACCATACACCGCTTTGGTTGGGATATTGCCAAATACCTGCAAATGTACTGATGTTTTCTGCCAGCCAGATAAAAAATCCGATTAATACGAAAGCCAATAACAGAGGCATTTTCCTTTCGTGGTCGTAAGGGGTGAAATATATTGTCGTACGCGCATACAGCCCTAAAATAAAAGCAGCCAGATACCAGCGGTAATCGCTTATATAGTGGTGGCTGAAGAAATTTATATAAATTGCGGCAGCCGCCAGTGCAGCAAGCCAGTAAGGCGGGTGGCTTCTGACTTTCAAATCGAACAGCCGCCATGCCTGAATAATATAGCTGCCGACGGCCGCATACATAAAGCCGGTAAACAGAGGGACTCCCCACAATTTGGTATACGCAAAATCGGGGTAAGTCCATGATTGGATGCCGCCTGAAGTTTTAAACACTTCAAGCATAAAGCCGATGATATGAAACAGCGTGATGGCTTTCAATTCATCGCGGCTTTCCAAACCGAATTTGAGCATAGCGGCCTGCACTGCCAAAGCAAATACCAGCAACAAATCATAACGGGGTATGCCCAGCCAGCCATTGCGCGGAATGGCAAACATGGCGATAAAAAAACAAACCTGCAAACAGACAGGCTCTGGCTTCTTTCAGGCCGAAAAACCAAAATTCTAGTATAAAGCGTCGCCAGCCCTGTAAAGCAGGATTCGGCGGGTGTCGGGTCAGCTAATTGTCTAATCGGTTCGGCATGGGTCGTATTTTTCAGACGGCCCGTATACGGTTATATACACCGGGTTGGCAGGCCGTCTGAAAATGAGCATATCGGGCGGTTAAAAGCGTTCCAATTCGGGAAATTTCATGGTTCCGCGCGGAATATGCATTCTGCCGTACTCGGCACAGCGGTTTTTAGTGGGAATGGCTTTGTCGGCATTGAGCAGACCGCTCGGATCAAATGCAAATTTTATGCCCCAAAAGGCTTCGCGTTCGGCTTCTGAAAATTGAACGCACATGCCGTTGATTTTTTCTACGCCTACGCCGTGTTCGCCGGTGATTGTGCCGCCCAGCCGTACGCATTCTTCCAAAATATCGGCACCGAAGGCTTCGGCGCGAGGCCATTCTCCCGCTTGGTTGTCGAAAAGAATCAGCGGATGCATATTGCCGTCGCCCGCATGGAAAACGTTAATACATTTCAAGCCGTATTTCTCTTCAAGCGTGGTGATGTGGCGCAGCAGTGTGCTGATGTGGCGGCGTGGTACGGTACCGTCCATGCAGTAGGAATCAGGAGCGAGTTGGGCGGCGGCGGGGAAAGCGTTTTTTCTGCCCGACCAAAAAACCAGCCGTTCGATTTCGTTGCGTGATACTTGGATGCGGATGGCGCCGCTTTTCTCAAATACTGCAATCATACGGCCGATTTCTTCGGCTACTTCTTCGGGGGTGCCGTCTGATTCGCAAAGCAAAATGGCTTCGGCGCGTGTGTCGTAGCCGATGTTGAGGTAATTGTCGATGGCGCGGGTGGCCGGGCCGTCCATCATCTCGAGTCCGGCAGGGATGATACCGGCGGCAATTACCGCAGCGACGGCATCGCCTGCTTTACCCATATCGTCAAAGCTGGCCATAATCACTTGTGCCGTACGCGGCTTGGGAACCAGTTTTACAACCACTTCGGTTACTACGGCAAACATGCCTTCGCTGCCGATGAAGACAGACAGTAAATCCAAACCGGGTGAGTCGTAAGCTGCGCCTCCCAGTTCGATAATGCTGCCGTCCATGGTGACGGCGCGCACTTTCAGCACGTTGTTTACTGTTAAGCCGTATTTCAAACAATGTACACCGCCTGAATTTTCACCGACATTGCCGCCTATGGTGCAGGCCAGTTGGCTGGATGGGTCGGGTGCGTAATACAGTTGGTGAGGGGCGGCGGCATCGGAAATCGCCAAATTGCGTACCCCGGGTTGTACCGTAGCGGTTCGCGCCTGAGGGTTAATTTCTAAAATCCGGTTGAATTTGCCCATAGCCAATACGATGCCATCGGGCGTGGGCATGGCGCTGCCGGTTAAGCCCGTACCGGCTCCGCGAGGTACGACGGGCACACCCAAACGCATACAAGTTCTCAAAACGGTTTGTACTTCGGCTTCGGTTTCGGGCAAAACCACGCCTAAGGGCAGTTGGCTGAAAGCAACCAAACCATCGCACTCGTATGGTGTGATTTCTGCTAATTCGGTAAGAAAGCGGATGCCTTGCCATTCGCGGTGTAATGCGGCTTGCAGGGTTTCACGCTGTTGAGGTGATAGAGGCGTGCGCGGGCTGGGTTCCATAAAGATTCCTTTGTTACCGTGCCGTTTGGGCAACGGCAGGAAAGTATCGTTATTATTTTTAGGCTGCGGGTCATACGAACGTGCGGATAATCGGATACGGCGGAGATCTGCAGAGTCAGGTTGCCGAACCATCCGCTAAAATAATAATCCTAACATAATATCCGTGCGGCCTGAATATTCAGACGGCCTACGGTACTCAGGTAAGATAGCCTCTATTTGTGTACGGCCGCTCCCTTCGCCTTGAAACCGCCTGCGAATCGGGTGATAATCGCATACCCTTCCTAAAAATCAGACAAAGGTATTCCAATGGCTTCCCAACTGGCAAACGCCATCCGTTTTCTTTCCGCAGACGCAGTTCAAAAAGCCAATTCCGGCCACCCCGGTGCGCCGATGGGCATGGCCGAAATGGCCGAAGTGCTGTGGACGCAATTTTTAAATCATAATCCGGCTAATCCGAAATTTTACAATCGTGACCGTTTCGTTCTTTCAAACGGCCACGCCTCAATGATTTTATACAGTCTGCTGCACCTTACCGGCTACAATGTTTCGATTGATGATCTGAAAAACTTCCGCCAACTGCACAGCAAAACTCCCGGCCATCCCGAATACGGTTATACCGACGGCGTGGAAACTACTACCGGCCCGTTGGGGCAGGGCATTGCCAATGCCGTAGGTATGGCTTTGGCCGAGAAAAAACTGGCTGCCGAATTCAATAAAGACGGTCTGAATATTGTCGATCATTACACCTATGTATTCTTAGGCGACGGCTGCCTAATGGAAGGCGTATCGCACGAGGCCTGTTCGCTCGCCGGTACGCTCGGTTTGGGCAAGTTGATTGTTTTGTACGACGACAACAATATCTCTATTGACGGTAAGGTAGACGGCTGGTTTACCGAGAATATCCCGCAACGCTTCGAAAGCTACGGCTGGCATGTCGTACCGAATGTCAACGGTCATGATACCGATGCTTTGCAGGCCGCTATCGAAGCCGCGCGTGCCGAAACCGGCAAGCCTTCCATTATCTGCTGCAAAACCCTTATCGGCAAAGGTGCGGCTACCAAAGAAGGCAGCCATAAAACCCACGGTGCACCTTTGGGTGTGGACGAATTAGAAGCTACGCGTAAACACCTGGGTTGGAACTACGCCCCGTTTGAAGTGCCGCAAGATGTTTATGCAGGCTGGGATGCCAAAGCTAAAGGTGCGAAGCTTGAAGCCGAATGGAACGAATTGTTTGCCCGTTATCAGGCAAAATTCCCTGCCGAAGCGGCTGAGTTTGTCCGCCGTATGGAGCACCGTCTGCCTGAAAACTTTGACGCCTATGTTGCCGAAGCTTTGGCCGAGGTATGCGAAAAACATGAAAAAATCGCTACCCGTAAAGCCAGCCAAAACAGTATCGAAGCTTTGGCCAAGGTATTGCCCGAATTTGTGGGAGGCTCTGCCGACTTAACCCCTTCCAATCTGACCGATTGGTCGCAAAGCACCGCGATTACACGTGAAACCGGCGGCAATTATATCCATTACGGTGTGCGCGAATTTGGTATGGCGACGATTATGAACGGTTTGGCGTTGCACGGCGGTGTGAAACCTTTTGGGGCGACTTTCCTGATGTTTAGCGAATATGCCCGCAATGCGCTGCGTATGGCCGCTCTGATGAAAATCAACCCGATTTTTGTGTTCACCCATGACTCCATCGGCTTGGGCGAAGACGGCCCGACACACCAACCGGTAGAGCAAACCGCCACCTTACGCCTGATTCCGAATATGGCGGTATGGCGCCCGTGTGATACGGCCGAATCTTTGGTAGCGTGGTCGGAAGCGGTCAAAGCAGCGGATCATCCGAGCTGCCTGATTTTCAGCCGTCAAAACCTGCCTTTTGTCGCCCGAAGCCAAGAGCAGCTGTCCGATATCAAGCGTGGCGGTTATGTGATTAGTGCTGCTAAAGGTAAGGCGCAGGCCGTCATTATTGCGACCGGTTCGGAAGTCGAGTTGGCCTTGAATGCCCAAACGGCTTTGGCTGAACAAGGTATCGCGGTTAATGTGGTTTCCATGCCGTCTACCAACGTGTTTGACAAACAGGATGCCGCTTACCGTGCTGCCGTATTGCCCGAAGGTTTGCCGCGCGTGGCGGTTGAGGCCGGTGTGAGCGACGGATGGTACAAATATGTCGGCTTAAACGGTAAGGTCGTCGGTCTCGACCGCTTCGGTGAGTCCGCACCTGCCGAAGAGCTGTTTAAGGAATTTGGCTTTACCGTGGATAATGTGGTTGCCGCGGTGAAATCGGTTTTGTAATTACCTATATTGTATTTACAGCGCGGTAAAACGGTATCGTTTGGTTATCCTTGCGCCGTAAACAAAAAAAGCACCTGTTGGGCAGGTGCTTTTTTGATTTAACAATTTATTTAACCGGATAAAGCACAGGCCGTCTGAAAAATTTTCAGACGGCCTGTGTTTCATTATGGCTCGTTTTGAAATCTCTTTACGGTTATGAGCTCAAATATTGGTATTGTTTTTACTTTTATCTGCCAGCATCGCGCTGAGCCCGGCTAAATGGCTGCGGCCTTCAGCTTTGCTGACAATCGGTTCCCCGCCTTTTCGACCTAAGATTTTTAAGTCTTCTTGGGGCATTTCTTCGATAAAGCGGCTGGGTTCGGGAAATTGCCAAGTGCCTTGTTTTTTGCGTTTGATGCAATGGGTAAGGGTAAGTTGGCGTTTGGCGCGCGTAATGCCGACATACATCAGACGCCGTTCTTCTTCGATATTCCCTTCTTCGATGCTGTCTCCGTGCGGAAATAACCCCTCTTCACAGCCGACCAAGAATACAAACGGATATTCCAAACCTTTTGAGGTATGCAGGGTCGACATTTTTACGGCGTCGATTTCTTCTTCGTCGCGCCCTTCAAGCAGAGTCATTAAGGCGATGGTTTGTGCGATTTCGATGATGTTTTTGCCGTCTTCTTCACCCTTGCGCGCAAGCCACGTACTCAGATCTTGCACATTACGCCATTTGATTTCGCCGGCTTTGCCTTCTTCGCCATTGAGAAGGTGGGCTTCGTAGCCGATTTCGTCAAGCAGGTTTTGTATCAGTGTGCCTGCATCCGTGTTTTCGGCGCGGCTGCGGTAGCTTTCCATCATTTGCATAAACTGCTCTACCGCCTCACGGTTTTTGTTGTTGAGTTCGGCTAGGGCGTCTTTATTTAACGCGGCTTGGTAGAGACTGCCGCCGTGGCTATGGGCATAGGCGTTCAGACGGCCTAAGGTTGTGTCGCCGATACCGCGTCTGGGTGTGGTAGCCGCACGCAAGAAGGCAGGGTCGTCATCCGGATTGGCAATGAGGCGGATATAGGCAAGTATGTCTTTGATTTCGGCTTTATCAAAAAAACTTTGGCCGCCAGAGAGTTGGTAAGGGATATGTGCGGCACGCAAGGCCTCTTCAAAAACACGCGATTGGTGGTTACCGCGGTAGAGAATGGCAAAATCGGCATAGTTTATTTTGCCTTCGCCCACGATTTTTTGCTTGGCAATCTGGCTGACTACCCATTCTGCCTCGTGTTGTTCGTGTTGGCAGGCAACAACTTTGATTTGTTCGCCCATTCCGAATTGGGACCACAGTGTCTTGGGAAACAGCTTGGGATTGTTTTGGATAACTTGGTTGGCCACTTTCAAAATACGGGCGGTAGAGCGGTAATTTTGCTCGAGTTTGATGATTTTGAGCTGTGGGTAGTCGGTTTGCAGGCTGCGGAGGTTTTCCATATTGGCGCCGCGCCAAGCATAAATAGATTGGTCGTCGTCGCCCACTACGGTAAACAAGCCCTCTGCTCCCGTGAGCAATTTCATGAGGGCGTACTGGCAGGTATTGGTATCTTGGCATTCGTCTACCAATAAATAACGCAGGCGCCGCTGCCATTTCAGCCTGATTTCGCTGTTTTGTTGCAGCAATACGGTAGGCAGACGGATTAAATCATCGAAATCAACGGCCTGATAGCTCTCCAGCGTAGCTTGATAACTGGCATACAGCGCGGCCATTTGCTTTTCCCATTCGTTGGAAGCCGTCCGAAGCGCTTGTTCGGGCGTTTTTAAATCATTTTTCCATAAAGAAATCCGCTGTTGTGCTTTGAATACCGCATCCCGCCCGCTGCTGCCGAGTATTTCATTGATAATTTTGGCCGTATCTGCCGCATCTAAAATCGAGAAGTTTTTTTTGTAACCGATATTCGGGGCTTCTTCACGCAGCATTTTCATGCCTAATGAATGGAAAGTGCAGACGGTTAAACCGCGCGTCTGCTTTTTACTAAGCATACCGCCGATGCGCTCTTGCATTTCTTTTGCGGCTTTATTGGTAAATGTAATCGCGGCGATACTATGCGGTGCGTAACCCGCACGGGTAATCATATAAGCGATTTTTTCGGTAATCACCCGCGTTTTACCGCTGCCCGCACCGGCTAAAACAAAAAGCGGGCCGCCAAGATAATGAATGGCTTGTTGTTGCTGTGGATTGAGTTTCATTAGATAAAAATATGGCCGAGCCAAATATGGGCCGTCTGGAAAATAAGTAGGTGATTATAGCATTGGCAGAACCGGCTTTTCGGGTAATACTATAAAATTGACGAAGCGGGCAGGTTGTATCGAAGAAGGTGATTTATTCTTGTTTGAATTGTATAATCAGATGTTTATTTGAATAATTTTCCCATATGGCCAAACGCCTGCACACCCATTACGATAATTTGAAAGTAGCGCGGGACGCTTCGCCTGAGGCGATTCGTAGCGCATATCGTGCGTTGTGCAAACAATATCACCCAGATCAAAATTCCCACCCCGATGCACACCGTATCATGAGTTTGGTTAACCGCTCTTATCAGGTGCTTTCCAATCCTGATAGCCGCCGTGCACATGACCGCTGGATTGAAGAGCAAATCCTTGCTTCGCAAGATGGCAAAATCTCCAGCCCGATGCCGGGCGGTTTTCGCAAAGTGCAAGAGCCGTTACCTTATGCTACGTTGGCAGCTTGGTTGGCCGTTTTGACTATGCTGATTGTCGGATTGGCATATTATGCGGCTTTGCAACGCGAAGATGCGCCTGTTGTGCCGCAAGATAATATACCGGTACGGCAGCGATAGCATCTAATTTTGTGTTTTTCTTCAAAAGGCCGTCTGAAAATCAATTTAATTTAAGGTTGATGTTTCAGACGGCCTTATCTGATTTCGGTATAATTTAAGCCGTCTGAAAAACTTATGCAGTAAGGAGCTTTTATGGCCGCACCGCCGGAAGCCAAATATACCGAAGAAACCGTTTTATGGGTGAAGCAGCATACGCCCAAACTGATTACTTTTGCTATTTCGCGCCCCGATACTTACCGTTTTTCGGCAGGACAGTTTTCGCGTTTGGGCTTTATAGATGGAGAGGGTTTTATTTGGCGTGCATACTCTGTGGTTTCCGCTGAATATGCCGATACATTGGAATATTTCGCTGTTTTAATCGAAGGCGGGCCGATGAGTGCGAAGTTGGCACAAATGCAGGCTGGCGATACGGTATTGTTGGATAAAAACGCGACGGGTTTTTTATTGCCCGAGCGTTTTCCCGATGGCAGCGAGCTGATTATGTTATGTACCGGTTCGGGCATTGCACCGTTTTTATCGATTTTGGAACAACCGGAAATTTGGCAGCGTTTCGAACGTTTGGTGTTGGTTCATTCAGTATCTTATGCTGACGAGTTGATTTTTAATGAACGTATTGCTGAATTGAAATCGCATCCGTTGATTGAAGACTATTTCCACAAGCTGTTTTTTGTATCGCTTACTACCCGGGAAGAGGGCGGAATGCTGCATGGGAAGAGGTTGCCGGAATGGTTGAAAAACGGTGGATTGGAGAAAGTGTTGGGCTTTACTTTTACACAAGCCGAGAGCCGTTTTATGATTTGCGGTAATCCGGAAATGGTTAAAGATACTTTTCAGGCGCTGCTTGATTTGGGTTTTTCCATGCACCGTAACCGAGTGCCGGGTCAGATTATGATGGAAAACGGATTTTAAATATAGTTGATTGTTTTTATTATTGTTATAGATTCAAATTGCCGGGGCGTATGCATACCCGGCAGTTTTTTATGGTTAATTCTGCTTACAAACTTAAATTTCTCACATAATCAGACGCCTTTCTGGGAAACCAAATATCCAAGATAAATATTTAATTTTAAATGAAATAAAAAGTTTCACTTTGATAGATATTGGGTATTTTTTATATTTTATTCTATATTCCAATGGGATATTTAAATATATTATGAATGCAATTAATATCGGGGTGGAAAAGTCATTAATATTTACATATCATATAAATATTTAATTGTTATATATTTATATATTTTGAAATTTAATTTCAAATAATCTGTTGAAATGGGTAATATAATCCCCGAGTAGATACTCATTTCATTTAAAAGGAAGTATTTTTTAAGGAGAGTATTATGAAAAAAGTAATGTTGACTCTTGCTTTGATGGCAGCTACCGGCTCAGTGTTTGCTATGGGTGCCAAACCTGCTCCTGCAGCTCCTGATTATGACGGTTCAGGTGTTTGTACCCGCGAGTATGATCCGGTACCGTATGTAGCGAAAGATGGCCGTACTCTTACTGCTCCTAATCCTTGTGTAGCTGCCAAGTGGAAAGCCCAAGGCATTTAATTTTAAAGATATCGAAAGCCGTGTTTTACACGGCTTTTTTATGCTCCGTGAAAGCGGGGCGTTTGTATTTGAGAGAGCCGTGCGATAGGAATACGGGGGCGGGGCGGTATGTGGAGAAAGCAAGTTTGCCATAGTATTTTTCAAGATGGATTTGTTTGAAAAATGTTTGATTTCAGACGGCTTTCTACAAATCAGATTAGAGAGGTGCTGATAGGGAAATAGATTTTGACTGTTGAGCGGTTTGATTAGAAAAGAAACGAGTTATTTAAATTCAATGTTATGATAAAAATGACTTACGCAACATGACGGGCATGTTTTGATAAGCGATAAGAAATAAGCAGTGATAGTTAGATGGAGAAACAGTCGGATTGAACCAATCCGATCATAGGAGAAAACGATGACCGTACTTCGACAATTTACAGATATGCAGCCTATTATCCAAGCACCGATGGCAGGCGTACAGAGTGCACGTTTGGCGATAGCGGTATGCCTTGCCGGTGGGATTGGTTCTTTACCGGCGGCTATGTTGAATCCCGAACAATTAACCCAAGCATTAGCCGAAATAAAAAAACAGGCTGGCGGACATGTCTATAATGTAAACTTTTTTGCCCATCAAACCCCTGCAATTACCCAACAGCAAACGGAAGTATGGTTAGCGGTTTTAAGGCCGTATTTTGATGAGTTCGGCTTGAGTGAGGCCGATATTCCCTTCGGGGGTGGGCGCAGGCCGTTTGATGAAGATGCCCTGGCGGTAGTGGAAAGTTTTCGCCCACCGGTGGTGAGCTTTCATTTCGGATTACCCGGGAAAAAGCTTCTGGAGGCCGTTAAAGCAACCGGAGCGGAAATATGGTCAAGTGCGACAACTGTTAATGAAGCCCGTTGGCTTGAGGCCAATGGCGCAGATGTTGTAATTGCCCAAGGGTGGGAAGCGGGCGGCCACAGAGGTGTATTTTTGGAAACAGACCTCAGCCGCCAACAAGGTTTGTTTACTTTATTGCCGAATATTGCCGCATCGGTGAGTATTCCCGTGATTGCTGCCGGTGGTATCAGCCATGCTGCTGCTTTGAGAGCCGCTGTTGAGTTGGGCGCAGTTGCAGTACAGGTGGGGACGGCTTTTTTACTGGCGGATGAAGCCGATACTTCGGCTGCCCACCGAGCGGCTTTGCAAAGTCCGCAAGCTGAGGATACGGTGGTGACCAATTTGTTCAGCGGGGGCTTTGCACGCGGTATTGCCAACCGATTTATGCGTGAGGCCGGCCCTATTCATTCTTCCGCATTACCTTTCCCTTTGGCAGGTGCGGCGGCAGGAGTGTTGAAGGCGGCAGCGGAGAAGGCCGGCAGTAGTGACTTTTCTTCATTTTGGGCAGGACAGGGAGCGCCTTTGGCAGTGGGCGGCAGTGCGGCGGAAATTTTAAGCAGGCTTAATGGCTTCAAATAATATATGTCCAAATAAATAGTATCCTGAAGGGGAATCCGGTGCGGTAAACGCTCGTTTGTATAGGCCTGCCGGATTGTCGGTATCGGCGGTAAATTGGCAGGCTGAGGTTTAAAGGATCGGATTGTGAACGCTATATGGGCTTTGCAATCGGGTTTAAGTTTAAGTAGCACTGGTAAAATATTTCAGACGGCTTTTAAAATTATTGTAGGCCGTCTGAAAAATCATTTTGAAAGATAGAAAGAGTCGGAATGTCGGTTAATCATTACGAAAATTTTCCGGTCGGATCGCTGGTGTTGCCACGCCGTTTGCGCCGTCCTATTCATGCTATTTATGCGTTTGCGCGTACGGCTGATGATATTGCCGACGAGGGTAACCAGTCTGATGAGGTGCGCTTGCGAGGTTTGGCCGATTTGCGGGCTGAGTTGGATTTGATTTCACGGGGAGAAGTGCCGTTAACGGTATTGATGCAGCGCTTGCAGTGTGAAGCGGTAGTGCCTTTTTCGATGCCGTTGCAACCGTTTTATGATTTATTGGCGGCATTTGAGCAGGATGTGGTGAAAAAGCGTTATGAGGATTTTGGCGAATTGGTAGATTATTGCCGTAAGAGTGCCAATCCTGTCGGACGGATGATGCTGCATCTTTATGGTGAGCGCGACAGCCGCAGTATTGCGCAAAGCGACGGTATCTGCACGGCTTTGCAACTGATCAATTTTTGGCAGGATGTTGCGGTCGATTGGCAAAAAGGGCGGGTGTATCTTCCTCAAAATGATTTGCGTCGCTTCGGGGTAGACGAAGCGGTAATTGCCGAGGGTAGGGCCGATTTGGCTTTCCGACGTTTGATGGCTTATGAGTGCGAAAAGGCGCACAATATGCTGAAGGCAGGCTCGCCGTTGGGCAAAACGCTTAAAGGGCGTATCGGTTTCGAGTTGCGCATGATTATTCTCGGCGGGCAGAAGATTCTGCAGAAAATTGAGGAAAACCAGTATGACGTATTCAATAAAAGGCCGGTTTTAACGATTAGAGACTGGTGGGATATTGTGCGGAGAGCGCTGTTGAAAAAATAATGATATATCTAAAAAACAGGCCGTCTGAAAAGATATTCAGACGGCCTGTTTTTTTTAGGAGGATGTTTATTTTTGGCAGTGTGTACAGTAGAAGGTGCCGCGCTGGCCGATGGTTTCTTTTTGTATGGGGCTGCCGCATTGGCGGCAGGGTTGGTTATGACGGCCGTAAACGTTGTATTCCTGTTGGAAGTAGCCGCATTGCCCGTCGCTATTAACGAAGTCGCGTAGTGTGCTGCCGCCCGTTTCGATGGCGCGTTGCAGAATGGTGCGGATGGCTTCGGTGAGCCGTTCGCTTTCTTTTTTGGTAATTTTGTTGGCGGGCCGTTTGGGTGAAATACCTGCTTTAAACAGGCTCTCGTTGGCATAAATATTGCCGACACCCACTACGACGGCGTTATCCATCAACGCAAGTTTGACGGCACGTTTTTGGCTGTGTAGTTTCCGGTATAGATAGTCGGTGTTGAATTCTGCCTCTAAAGGCTCTGGCCCCAATCCGGTCAGGAGCGGGTGATGCTCGGGTGCGCCGGCAAACCATAAAACAGCCCCGAAACGACGCGGATCGTGATACCGTAAAACGGTACCGTTGGCGAAGGTAAAATCTATATGATCGTGTTTGCCGGGCTGTTCGATATGCGGATCGCCTTCGGTGAAAATGCGCAAACTGCCCGACATGCCTAAGTGTATCAGTAAGATACCTGTATCGAATTGCACCAACAGATATTTCGCGCGGCGGTTGCAGGCGCGTACGGTTTGGTTTTGCAGTGTGTCGCCAAGATGATCGGGTACGGGCCAGCGTAATTTATTTTGCCGGATTGTAGCGGCAGCCACGGTTTGGTTATTGATGTGCGGGCTTATACCGCGTAAGGTAGTTTCGACTTCGGGTAATTCGGGCATGGTTTCGCTCGTATTTGTACGGTTGTTTTCAGACGGCCTTGAGATGCAAATGGTAGCGTTCGGCCATATCATAGAGAATCATGGCGGTCAGCCCCCAAATATCATAATGCAGATAGGGCAAAACAGGTACTTCCAAGGATTGGTGGCTGTATTGAAAAGTGCGGGTGGAATAGTTTTCCCGATTTAAGGCAAAATCCAGCGGCAGATAAAAAATTTCAGCCACTTCTTCAGGGTTGGGTTGCGTTTTGGGATTGTCGGAACAGATGGCGGGAATGGGGGAAACTGAATAGCCGGAAGGAGTGTAGTAAGGTGGCAGCTGAGGAAAGGTTTGCCAATATTGGGGGGCGATGCCGGTTTCTTCATCGGTTTCGCGTAGTGCTGTGACGGTAGGGCTGTCATCCGTATCATCACAGCGCCCGCCGGCCAAGGCGATTTGCCCCGTGTGACGGCGTAAAGTATCGGCTCGGCGGGTAAGTAGTATCTGCCATTGGCTTTCTCGGCGTACTACGGCCAGCAAAACCGCGGCATCATGGTAGCCGCCTTCGCTCAGCATGCTGTTTCGTCGTGCTTGAAAAGGCGCGGGATATTGTGCGGCACAATGGAAAAAACGGCTGAGTTCAGCGGTATTCATGATAAAAATGATTGCTTGGTTTGATAGCGGAACCGTCTGAATATAGCATACTTTGCGATTTGGTATATTCAGACGGCCTGTTTGTTATGGTATATCCGATAACGTCATTCGAAAACATGTCATTATGGTGGTTTGGGCTTTGGACTTTGGCAGCGGCTGGCTTTAAATATATAAAATCCTGCAAAAATTTTTCCGCAGCTACGCGCATATATTGCGCTTATGATAAAGTATGGCGGTTACCGTTGCTATTTTCAATTTAGGAATTGTAGATTTAGGAATGCAATTTATGTTTTTTGGGAAAACCCGTATCCGTCCTGTGTGCGCAATATTGGCACTCTGTTGCAGTATCAGTGCTTATGCGGCTGTTGGAGAGGTTTCCGTTGTTATGCCGAAGGAAACCGTTGTCGTTCAAAAAAAGCGTTTCGCTAATTTTAGTGAGCAGGAACGGGCGCAGGAGCAGCAACGTCGCAGCGATATTATCCAGCGCACCAATCAGATGTTTACTTTATTGGGCGCGGAGATGGCATTGCAAAAAGGCGATGCGGGAACGGCCTTGGCTACTTATATGGTTATGCTTGACCGTATCCGGAGTTCGGAAGTGGCCGAGCGTGCAATGGAAATGGCTTTAAGCCTGAATGCTTATGAGCAGGCAGAGGCTATTTTTCAAAAGTGGCGTGAAATTGAACCCGAACCCGGCGCGGCTCAAAAACGCATGGCCTGGGGCCGTAGCTTGATAGCAGGTGATATCGAGTATGCGCGAAACAACTTTAACGATGTTCTCAGAGATGCGGATGAGGAGCAGACGCGCCGGATATTTCTGCTTCTATCTCAAATGAGTGTGCAGCAACCTGATTTGGCTAAGAAATTGGGCAGTTCGGTACACCGCTTCGCTTCTAAATATCCCGATATGCCCGAAGCAGTCATTGCAGATGTGATTTTCAGTGCCCAAAATCAAAATAGCAGTGATGCCGTACGGGCTTTACAGAAACTGGCCGAGCTGGATGCCGATATTCGTCCGCCTACGGAATTGACTTTGCGGCTGATCGCCCAAAGAAACCCCGAAGTATTGAATCGTTTTTTTACCGAAACCGATACCCGTAATCTTTCGCCGGTATGGCAGGAGTTGGAAATCAGCAGTATGATTAATTCCGGCAATACCGAAGAAGCTTATAATCTTCTGCAAAAGCTTCTTGCACAGAATCCGAATGCTGATTTGTATATTCAGGCGGCATTATTGGCCGTGCAGCGTGACAACGGTGTGTCGGAAGTAAATACCTATCTTGAAAAAGCTTATAGCTTCGGAACACATGAGCAGAAAAACCGGGCCGCCGTCATTGGTGCTATGCGCAGTGCCGATGCTAAAGACTATACCGGTATGCAGGTTTGGTTGGACAGAATTGATGCGCCGGAATATATATTCGATAGGGAAGTTTTGCGTGCTTCAATGGCAGCCGAGCGCGGTGATTGGCGTCAGGCTTTGGTAGTATCGAAACAAGCCCGCCGTTTGCCGGCGCAGCAGGGGCGTTTTTTTACCGCTTCTGATCTATTGAGGGTGCAGCTGTTTGCTATCGGAATGCACGATCAACCCCGTCAAGCGATTATTGAACTGAATTCTTTGCTGGCTCAAGCAGAAAAACAGCAAGATGCTGATGAGCAAGTGGCTGATGTTTTGTACCAACGTGCATTGATTTATGCGGATAAATTGCAGCAGCCGCAAAAAGCCATCGTGGATTTACGCCGTTACTTGGCATTCAACCCCAATAGTGCAGGCGGTATGAATGCACTTGGCTATACTATGCTTTCCTTACCCTCAGCGGATGCAGAAGAAGCATTTTCTCTGATACAGGCAGCATATCATTTAGAGCCGGAATCGGCTGCAATTAATGATAGTATGGGCTGGGCATATTTCCGCAAAGGTGATCCGCAAGCAGCACTGCCGTATTTGCAGTATGCGTTTGAGCAATACCCGGATCCTGAAGTAGGTGCTCATTTGGGCGAAGTGTTATGGGTTTTAGGTGAGCGGGAAAAGGCCAAACAAATATGGGCCGAGGGGTTTGCCAAAAAAGGCAATAAGGCGGTTTTAGAAGATACTTTAAAGAGATTGGGGGTACAGAAAAATACTTTGCCCAAAGTTCAGTCAAACTAAAAAGTAGTAAATATTACGTTTAATTTTTCAGACGGCCTATTGCGTGAAATAATGCCGTCTGAAAAAAGAAATAAAAATTTATGATGAAAAGTAAAAGCTTATTCAAATTTTGCACCATCGGCGCGGCTGTATTTTCTTTGGCAGCGTGTGCCGGTTTGCAACCGGCGACTACACAGCAGTGGAGTCCCCAGCAAGAATATGCGGATTTTAATGCGGAAGGTCGTTTAGCTGTGCGTATGGATGGGAAAGGCTCTTATGCCAACTTTGATTGGACCCAGCAAAAATCTGTACGAACCATCAATGTAAATACGCCTTTAGGCAACACTTTGGGGCAATTGTGCCAAGATAACAACGGTGTGTTGGCCGTAGGTAGCGACGGCCGTATATATGAGGCTGAGGATGCCTCCAAATTGAGCAAGCAATTACTGGGTTTCTCGCTTCCTTTGCAATACCTTGACGTATGGGCGGCAGGACAATGGGTAGCCGGAACCCCCCATCAAATTTTACAGGATGGCCGTTTACAGCAATTTGGGTGGATTATTTCGCGCCAGCTTAATTCAGACGGCCAAGTTAGAATTTTGCAATTAGAGGATCAAAAACTGAGCTTGCGTTTGATATTTGATTATTTTGATTACACTAAGTCGGAATCTGCTCCGGTACAGTGTGAAATCAGGAATCGTGCATGAAACAGAAAGTTCCCTCGAATGCTCAGGCATTTCTCGCCCCTGCCAAGTTGAATCTTGATCTGCGCATTACCGGACGCAGGCCAGACGGCTATCATAATCTTGAAAGCATATTTTGCTTGATAGGTTTGTACGATACTGTGTTTTTGGCATTGCGTGAAGATTCCCTGATTCGGCTTCATACGCCTACAGATGATTTGCCCCCCGAGCAAGATTTGGCTTATAGGGCTGCCGTATTGCTGCAACAATATTGTGGGATTAGGCAAGGAGTAGATATTTGGTTGGATAAAAGAATTCCTACGGGAGGAGGGCTAGGGGGAGGCAGCTCTGATGCGGCTACTGTTTTAATGGCCTTAAATAAATTATGGCAATGTGCAATACCACGTAAAAAATTGATAGACCTAGGCTTGTCTTTGGGAGCCGATGTTCCTTTTTTTATTTTCGGGCAAAATGCGTTTGCCAAGGGGGTCGGAGAAGATCTGATATCAATGGATATACCGAATAATTGGTATGTGATAGTCAAACCCGATGTTCATGTCAGTACCGCTATAATTTTTTCGCATCAAGGCTTGACACGTGATTCCAAACCCAGCATAATGCCGACTTTCCAAACATTACAGCCTTTTCGTAATGATATGCAGGCAGTGGTGTTTGAAAGTTATCCTGAGGTAAAAGAAGCTTATCAATATTTAAAAGAATATGGTAGGCCTCAGATGACCGGATCCGGTGCTTGTTTGTTTTTGTCTTGTTCAAGCCGGCAGGATGCTGAAGCTATATACAGCCAAATTTCAAACCAATATCAAGCATATTGCGTAGCAGGCTTATCAAAGCATCCATTGTTTGATATATAAAGTTTTGAAGTGTTGGGGAGTCGTCAAGCGGTTAAGACACTGGATTTTGATTCCAGCATGCGAAGGTTCGAATCCTTCCTCCCCAGCCACCCAGTTTTGGGGCGTCGTCAAGTGGTTAAGACTCTGGATTTTGATTCCAGCATGCGTAGGTTCGAATCCTACCGCCCCAGCCAAAATAAAAGCGTGTAAGAAAACTTGCACGCTTTTATTACGTTTTAGCAGTATGCCTGCCTGATAGGTAAGCGTTCGAAATATACTAATAAAATATTTGCCGCAGCGCATTGAGTGCCAGAGACGGATTGATAACCTCTGCAAGGTTATCCTGCCGTAGCAAAAGAGCTTATTTACCATAAATAAAGTACAGTTAGACTTTAAGACTCTTGTCTGCTTGCGTATAATGAGCGGCTGGTATCCAGCTTAAGCGGAAGGAAGCAAATGTTTCCTGTTGAAATTTCTAATATTCGTGGTGAAGATATGGCTGCATATGACAGTTTGATGGTATTTACCGGTAATGCCAATGCGGAATTGGCTCAAAAAGTGGTCAAACACTTGGATATTACCTTAGGTAATGCTTCGGTTAGCAAGTTCTCTGATGGCGAAGTGGCCGTTGAATTATTGGAAAACGTACGTGGTCGGGATGTATTTATTTTGCAGCCTACTTGTGCGCCGACTAATGATAACTTAATGGAAGTACTGACTATGGCAGATGCCCTCAAGAGGGCTTCTGCCGGACGTATTACGGCGGCAATTCCGTATTTCGGGTATGCTCGTCAAGACCGCAGGCCACGTTCGGTGCGTGTGCCTATTTCAGCTAAGTTAGTTGCTAATATGTTATATTCGGCAGGTATTGACCGTGTATTAACTGTTGATTTGCACGCCGACCAAATTCAGGGTTTTTTTGATATTCCTGTTGACAACATCTATGCCACACCGATTTTGATTAATGATATTCAGCAGCAACGTATTGAGAATCTGACAGTGGTAAGCCCGGATATTGGAGGGGTGGTTCGTGCTCGCGCGGTTGCTAAAGTTTTAAATAGCGATTTGGCGATTATTGATAAACGACGCCCTAAAGCAAACGTAGCTGAAGTAATGAATATTATTGGTGATATCCAAGACAGAACTTGTTTGATTGTTGATGATATGATTGATACTGCTAATACTTTGTGTAAAGCAGCTGCTGCTTTGAAAGAACGCGGTGCTTCACGTGTATTAGCTTATGCAACCCATCCTGTGTTTTCAGGCGAAGCAATCAGCCGTATCGCTTCTTCTGCAATTGACCAGGTTGTTGTTACCGATACTATTCCTTTGTCGGAAGCTGCACGTAAGTGTGATCGTATTCGTCAAGTTACGATTGCAGGACTTTTGGCTGAAACGGTCCGCCGTATCAGTAATGAAGAATCTGTTTCTTATCTTTTCAATGAAGATCTGTTAACAGCAGGCAATATGTATTTGCCTTAATTCCCTTAGTCGCCTTAAGCTGGTCGCGGCCGATGGTGATATTTTAATTTAAATTTGGAGTAATATTTATGTCATACGAAATTCAAGCTACTGTTCGTGAAGCTCAGGGCACTGGTGCGAGCCGCCGCCTGCGTCGCGAAGGTAAAACCCCCGCTGTTTTGTACGGTGACAATCAAGAAGCGGTGGCAATCGCTGTCGATCACAAAACCGTATATTACGCTTTGGAGAAAGAGTCTTTTCATACGGCTCTAATTAAGCTTGCTTTGGAAGGTAAAACTCATGACGTTATCGTGCGTGATTTTCAAATGCATCCTTTCCGCCAAGAGGTACAACACATCGATTTTCAGGTAGTTGATGCAGCCAAGCCTGTAAAAATCCGTGTGCCTTTGCATATTGTTAATGCAGAAACTTCCCAAGCAGTTAAGTTGCAAGGCGGCCGAGTGTCTTTGCTTGCAACTTCGGTTGAGGTGGTTGCCTTGCCGAAAGATATTCCTGCAGCTTTAGATTTGGATTGTGCCTCTGTTGTAGCTGGCGATATCTTGCATTTATCAGATATCAATTTCCCGGAAGGTGTTCAAAGTGTTGCATTGAAGCGCAATGAAAATTTAGCCGTTGCAACTGTAACTGGTAAAAAACGCTAATAGAAAGGCGTCAATTTACTGTTAAATTTTCGTAGAAAAGATCCTGCCGCATGACGGTAGGATCTTTTTTATGGATGAGATAATAGCAATCGCCAGGTATGAGCTAAGTTACTTCGCGTTGAATCTATGATTTAAGGTAGTTGATGCTTAATTTGTACCATTGGTTAAATCTAACCGTATTGTGGTGCATATCTACTTATTTTATTCTCTAAGAGCGGAGTGAATTTATTTAAATAGCATAAATAAATTGAATTGAAATTTATATTTAGAAATTTAAATTTATGAGAAGGGAGTTTAGAGAATCCCTTCGAAGAGATAGGATATTTATATATGTAGTTAATAGTAATTTAAGTGGTAATGTGGCAAATTATACACTTTGGGTTCACAATATTTACCTTTTATCTCATTAAGCGTAAAAAATATTGAATATAATGTTATGCTGTACTAATTAAAATGGCTTATCTTGTTATGTTTTGAATTAAGTTTTTTAATGAAATGACATTGACCCTCTCTCTTCAAATTAAGAGAATTGATACAAATATATATTAACGAAAATATTCCAATCGGGTATGATGGACATATCTGATAGATATTGGCATAACCCAAATACTAAGTTGCGAATTTATGCAAAAGTTTCCATCTATGATAAGTGGTGTTTTAAAGCATTCAGTAGTTTCAATCTGCCTGATGCTTGCCACTCAAACTCTTTCTGCTAAAGGGCTTCAAGATATCTTGAAGTATGCTTTGGTTTCTGATCCTTCATTGTTAGAGGCGAAAGCCAATGAAAATGCCGCTAAAAGCACCACAAAAGCAACCCGTGCCGGGCACTATCCGGTATTAACGCTTACAGGTACGCAAGTAATTACCCAAAAGCATAAATATGATAGTAATGATCGTAATAACGGTTTGGGTGTACGGGGTACTATGAATATCTATTCATGGGGAGGTATTGAAGCTTCGGTAAGGCGTGATAAAAATAAAGAGGTGTATCAGAAATATAAATATTTTGAAACACAAGAACAACTAGGTGGTGAAATCGGTAAGTTATATCTTACTGCATTACGAGCAAAAGAAACATTATTAATCAATCAGAAAAGTTTAGATCGCCATAATAATTTACTTAAAGATTTAAGCGTTATTGCCAAATATGATACTGGGCGCCGTTCGGAAGTTGTAGAGGCCCGAGCTCGGCAACTACAGGTAGCTACTACAATTGCCCAGCAACGTCGCACGATGGAGCTGGCGCTTAGCCGCTTATCCAAATATACAAACCAGCCGGTTACTGCAGATGATTTGCAAGATCCTTTTGCCAGTGATTCAGTAACTTCTTTGACCGGAAATTATAAAATTGACGGTAGTCATCTCAATCCTTCCTATTTGGCTCAACAGGCAGAAAGAGAAAGTGCTAATGCGGAATTGGCTGTTGCTAAGGCTGCCCGGTTACCGGCATTGAATCTTGAGGGTGTGCTGACCAAAGACAGTAAAGAACTATATATGAACATGTCTTGGAATGTATTGGATGTCGCAGCCCGCCATAATGTTGCAAAAAATGCAGCAACTTTAATTGCGGCAGAATCTAAATTGGAGCAAATTGCACGAGAAGTTCAAGAAAAAGCACGGACTGCTGCAATTGATATGCAGCAAAGCGAACAGCGTGCAGATATTACTGCTGAACATATTGTTGCCCAGAAAGAAGTAGTTCGTGCATATGAATTGCAATTCAAAATTGCCCGTCGAACGCTTACCGATGTGTTGGGTGCTTATACTGAATTAGCAAGTATCGAGCAAGAATATGTAACAGCTCGCAATGATTTTCGTGATGCCGCCTTGGAGTATTTGGTTGCGCAGTCGCAAGTGGCCAATTGGGCAGGTGTTAAGCAAGAGAAGTAACTAAAGTTTATTTTGAAGACTGAATAAAATTATGAAATCAATTATCGAACACATTGCCTTAACTACACGTTTGTTGGGTGCTCCGGTATCTGAAGCGGCATTATCTGCAGAAGTCATTCGGGATAAAAAGCTTAATGTTAATTTTCATTCGCTTACAGAAGTGCTTCGAAGCCATGGTTTTGAGAATACTTTATCTAAGCGGAAGCTTCAGGATATCCCATCATTGGCTGTGCCGGTAGTATTGATTCTTCATAATGAAGAGGCTGCGGTTGTTACTCAAATTGAGGGCACAGGGCAAGAACGTCAATATCATGTGCGTCAGGCTGATGGCTTGGCTCAAGTTTTAAGTCACCAGCAGCTTTCAGGGTTGTATTTAGGTTATTGTTGGTTTATCAAGCCTAAAATGGTATCTGATGCCCGTTCAGAATTGCCTGAATATCATTTGCCGAAGTCATGGTTCTGGAAAGTGATATGGCGCTTCCGCGGATATTATTATCAGGTAGTTTTGGCAACATTTATTATCAACTTTTTGGCTTTGGTTAGCTCTTTGTATGTAATGAATGTTTATGACCGGGTGATTCCGAACCAAGCTTATGAAACGTTGTGGGTGTTGAGTATAGGCGTAGTTTTGGCAATTACATTTGAATTTATAGCCAAAATGATCCGTAGCCACTTAACTGATATTGCAGGAAAAAAGGCAGATTTAATTATTAGTTCTGCACTTTTTCGCCGTGTAATGGCTTTGCGTTTGGCTGATCGGCCGGCATCTTCAGGTTCTTATGCCAACAACTTGCGCGAATTTGAGGCTGTCCGTGAGTTTATGACCAGTGCAAGTTTGCTTACTTTGGTTGATTTGCCTTTCTTGATTTTGTTTATTACGGTTATTGCTATTGTGGGTGGTAAGTTGGCTTTAGTACCGACTATTATCATTCCGATTGTTGTACTCGTAGGCTTTTTAGTACAACGTCCTATGGCAAGACATATCAATGAATCAATGAAAGAGTCTTCTCAACGTTCCGGATTGGCAGTAGAAGCAATTGAGGGAATTGAAACTCTCAAAACGAACAATGCTACTTCTTGGGCGCAACAGCGTTGGGACGAATATACAGCCAAGACTTCGGCCTCATCCATTAAGGTTAAAGACACCAGTAATTTTGTCGTTAATTTTGCGGTTGCAATGCAGCAGCTTAATACGGTTGGATTGGTTTTATTAGGTACTTATTTGATCCATGCAGATAATCCGTCAGACCGCATTACTATGGGTGCGTTGATTGCTTCTGTTATTTTATCAGGACGGGCTTTGGCGCCTCTAGCACAAATTGCCGGTTTGGCAACTCGTTTTCAACAAGCAAAATTAGCTTTGGAGGGAGTAAACAATATTGTCGAACGACCGATTGAACGTAATCCTGAACGTAAGTACATTACTTTGGATCATATTCAAGGAGGTATTACTTTTGACAATGTTTCTTTTGAATACCAAGAGGAAACAGGGGCAGCTGTTAGTGATTTGAAATTGACAATCCGCCCCGGTGAAAAAGTGGGTGTATTAGGGCGTATCGGTAGCGGCAAAAGTACAATGTTGAAACTTGCCAGCGGTTTGTATGACGCACAGAAAGGTAATGTAACACTGGATGGCGTAGATATGCGTCAGCTTGATCCTAACTTTTTGCGCAGTGAAGTCACATTATTGAGTCAGTCTCCTCGTTTATTCTTGGGGACGCTGCGTGAAAATATGGATTTGGCGCGCTTGGATGGTTACTCCACCGACCAAGAGTTGTTAGTAGCTTTAAAACGTTTTGGCTTAGACCGCATCATTCGTAACCATCCGCGGGGATTGGATATGCCTTTGGGTGAGGATGGTTTGGGTTTATCAGGTGGTCAAAAACAAATTATCGCATTGGCGCGTATGACTTTACGCTCTCCTAAAGTCGTACTTTTGGATGAACCGACTACAGGCTTAGATCAAGCTACAGAACGTATGGCTTTAAATACCTTGGCTCAGTGGGGTAAAGATAAAACTATGGTATTGGTGACCCACCGCCCGCAAGTTTTACAAATCGTGAACCGTATTGTCGTGATGGATAACGGTAAAGTGGTTATGGATGGTCCGCGTGATTTGGTATTGAAGCAATTAATGCAAAACGAAGAAAAAGCTGCAGGCCAAAAGCAGCAGCGCCAACGTGTAGAGGCGCAAACAACCGTTGAAAGCCAGCAGGCCTAATATTCAGACGGCCTTTGAATTTTATAATTAAGGTATACAACATTATGAGCAGTGAAAACAATGTCAAATCAAAAGATCTTCCGTTGATTAATGATTTGAATGCCGCTTTGCAAAAAGAAAAGCATAGTGGTCAGTTTTGGGTCATTATTCTATTTTTTGTATTTTTAGTGGTCTTTGTCATTTGGGCTTACAATAGCCCGATTGAGGAGGTCACTCGAGGCCAGGGTAATGTGATTCCCAGCAGCCGCGAGCAGGTAATACAGAGTATTGATCCTGGCGTGATTACTGAGATGCGGGTAAGAGAAGGCGATATTGTTGAAAAAGATCAAATTATTTTAAAACTTGATGATACGCGCAGTTCGGCTATTTTTCGTGAAAGTGAAGCCAAGGTGCAGAACCTGGAAGCTATGGTAGCCCGCTTAAAAGCCGAAGCCTATGGTGCTGAGTTAACTTTTCCGAAGGGAATCAGTGAAGAGTTGAAACAAAGGGAGCAGGCGGCTTTTGTGGCTCGTCGTCGTGCAGTAGTTGATGCCATCAAGGGATTAAGCACCAGCAAGGCAGCTTTGGATCGTGAAATTAGTATTACGGCCCCTATGGTGGCACAAGGTGTTGTATCTGAAGTTGAATTATTGCGTATGCAGCGAGAGTCCAGTGATTTGGCATTACAAATAGATGAGCGCCGTAATCGTTATATGGCTGATGCGAATAATGAGTTGGTTCAGGCAGAATCCGAATTGGCTCAAGCTAAAGAAAATATGGCAATGCGGGCAGATCCGGTGGATCGCTCTCTTATACGCGCACCGATGCGAGGAATTGTAAAAGATATTAAAATCAATACTGTAGGTGGTGTGGTGAATGTGGGGCAAGATATTCTCACAATCGTACCGCTTGATGATAAATTATTAGTTGAAGCTTATATCCGTCCTCAAGATGTGGCGTTTATTAGTCCCGGACTTCCGGCAGTAGTTAAAATCAGCGCATATGATTATGCGATTTATGGTGGTTTGGAGGGTAAAGTAACTTTAATCAGCCCGGATACTATGAGCAGTTCCAATCAGCCGCAAGCAAATGATATGAAGCTGGATCCGAACCAAGTTTATTATCGAATCCTCGTGCAAACCGACACCAATAGTTTGAAAGATAAAAACGGAAAAGATATGCCGATTATTCCGGGTATGGTTGCTACAGTAGATGTAAAGACAGGGGAAAAAACTGTATTCCAATACTTGATCAAGCCGATTACCCGTATGAAACAAGCTTTACGTGAACGTTAATTGAATCTAGCAGAAGATTTATTTTGATACTTTAAACCCCTTATTAACCTCGATATTAGGTTGATAAGGGGTTTTTATTAGAATTAATAAATTAATTTTAAGGATTGGGTAGTCGTAAATGATTTTTATTGTCCGTTGGTCTAGATAGGAGAAGATATTTATTGGCTAGAAATATATGAAAACAAATTTTATATTTTAAGGCTAAGAGAGCGTTGTATATTGGGTATAAGGTGTAAGATCTAAACCACATGTTTTAGATTACATGTTTTTTAGATTATAGATATGGTGAAATTTGGGATGTAAAAAACAGCCGTAGTTTACTGATTACGGCTGTTTTTATTTTGCAGGCTTTTTCATTAGCTCTGTATGGCATGCTGCCCGGTAAGTAGGTAGTGAATAGTTTCTTGTACACTTTTAATAGCATTACCGAATGGTAAGGGATCTTTGCCTCGGAAGAATAGGCCTTTATCAACTTCACCGCGCCAAGCTGCAGCCAATTTGAGATCGATACAAAATTGTCCGACTTTTTCAAGTCCATCTCGTAAACCGCATACGGAAAGGCAGTTAATACCTTGTGTACAGCGGCGGGGATCAGCTTTTGCATTGGCTTGTAAAATGCTTTCGCGCTTCATGTAGCTTTCGAGGAATTTAGTTTTTACGCCACGGGCAGGCAAGCCGGCTACAGACATGAATTCAACTACTTGTTCTGTTTCAGCTCCTGCTAAGGTTTTTTTAAAATTAATATGGGCATCACCTTCTTGAGTTACGGCAAAAGCTGTGCCGATTTGTACTGCCGATGCGCCCCATTCTTTCAGGGCAGTTTGGATTTTTTGGAAGTTAGCCATACCACCTGCTAAAACGAGCGGGATTTTTTCGCTTTCCAAGCCGAGGTTTTTAAAAACCTCAAAGGTTTCTTCGATAACCCGTTTGAATTCAAACTTTTCATCATTTACGCCGTCAACCGTCATTGCGCCTAAGTGGCCGGCCGCATGTGCAGGATGTTCTATAACAATAGCGTCAGGTAAAACCCCTTTTTTCATCCAGCGCCTCAAAACAATATTGATACCGCGTGATTCTGAAAGAATCGGCAATAAGGCAATATTTCTATAGCCTTCGGTCATCTCCGGAAGATCTAGCGGCAGGCCCGCTCCCATAACAATGGCATCTGCCCCGGATTCACACGCTTGGCGTACTAAGGCTTGATGATCTTTAACGGCTTTCATAACGTTGACGGCAATCATACCGCGGCCTTGTGATTCTGCTTTGGCCTTTTTGATTTCGCGATCAAGTGCGATACGGTTAAGTTTGTCGTATTTTTCTTCGGTAGGATTAATTTTGGATTCGATCAGCAAATCATCATGCAGATGGCGTAAATCTACGCTGGCGATGGTTCCCACGCCGTTTTCACGGGCTACGGCACTGGATAAGCTGGAGGCAGAAACGCCTACGCCCATTCCGCCTTGTACGATAGGAATCAGACTTTTCCCACGGATAACCAATGGTTCAAAAGAATGTTGCATGATTTTTCCTCTGTAGGTGCTTTTCTAGATGCGGTGTGATTGAATAGGTATTATACTCTAAAAATTACGAAAATTAGAGTATAACTATAGTTTTTATCACAATTTGTCTGATTTTTTATAAGTAAATTTTTTATTTATTTATAAAACAATATTTTATTTTTTAGAGGTATTTTCAATAGGCCGTCTGAAAACTGAGCGTAAGTTGTTGAAACGGATTATTTTTACCAGCTGATACCATCTATAGAGTCAACCTGTTGGATTCTACGGGTATTTAAATCTATGGCTGTAAGCGCGCCGCCCCATAGGGCGCCTGTATCCAAAGAAATCACGCGGCAAGCATCTAAATAGCCTAATGCAGACCAATGGCCGAAAATGATAGTGTGGCTTAAATGACGGCGATCAGGTGCTTCAAACCAGGCGCGTAAGCCGGCAGGCATGTCGGCAGGATTGCCTTTAAAATCATAATCAAGCTCGTTGTTGTAGCTGATTGCGCGCATTCGTGTCATTACATTGGTAATCATGCGCAGGCGTTCTGCTCCGCTTAGTTTCGGACTCCAGCTTCGTGGTTTGTTGCCATACATCTCGGCAAAATAGGTGGAGGGGTTGGGGCTGCGTAATTCGTCTTCGACTTCGGCTGCCAGTGCTATAGCATCAGTAACACTCCATTGAGGCAATAATCCTGCGTGAACCAATAGATAATTGTTCTCGGTAATTAAGAGCGGTTGTTGGCGTAGCCAATCGAGTAACTGACGGCGAGCGGGGTGTTTCAGGATAGGTTCTATTGTATCGCCGCGCTTAATTTTGCCATAACCGTATGATACGGCTAGCAGATGCAAATCGTGGTTACCTAATACGGTGCGTACGCTGCTTTCGTGCCGTTTGGCAAATTGCAAACACTCTAAGGATTTAGGACCTCGGTTAACGATGTCCCCGGTAAGCCAAAGGGTATCGCTGCCGTGATTGAATCCGATTTTGGCCAGTAGGGTTTCTAGTTCGTCATAGCAACCTTGTAAGTCGCCGATTGCATAATGTGCCATAGTGAGATAGGGTGAAAAATGTTTATATCATTGTTTATTTGATATTTTTATTCAAGGAAGTAATAAAGGCTGCGCGGCGGTATGCACAGCCTTTGAAGTTTTGAGTATGGCAGGCTTATATTACAAATCCAATACCAAAACAGCTTCTGCTTCTACTTGTACGCCTTTGGGCAGGCTGGCTACGCCTACTGCGGCACGTGCGGGGAATGGTTGGGCAAAGTATTCCGCCATTACTTCGTTGAAAATAGCAAAATTACCCAAATCGGTGAGATAGGCGTTAACTTTTACAATATCCTTCAACGAACCGCCAGCAGCTTCTGCTACGGCTTGCAGGTTTTTAAACACTTGATGGGTTTCGGCGCGGAAGTCGCCCTCGCCAACTACGGTCATTGTGGTTGGATCAAGCGGAATTTGTCCGCTCATATAAACGGTATTGCCGGCACGTACAGCTTGTGAATATGCACCGATGGCTGCGGGTGCTTTGTCGGTATGGATGATGGTTTTACTCATATTCAATCTCCTAGTGTGAAATTATGTAGGATTATCTTATAAATAATCAGCTTTGACTATGTTTCGGCAGTTTGGGCTTTCAGACGGCTTATTTTCTTTATCGTATAGGCCGTCTGAAAATTATGCAGGGTATCGGTTATAGAAAATATTGCAGTAAATCATTTAAAAAACGTTTACCTTGCTCAGTGGGGCGAAAGTAAAGAGGGTCGGTATCCAACAAGCCTTTGGTTTGTGCGGCCCGAATTTGCGTACTGATTTGCGCCGGAGAAATACCGGTACGCTCTTGCAGCCAAGAGGCAGGCACACCCTCGCTCAAACGTAGGGCATTCATCATAAATTCAAATGCCAAATCTTCTTTGGCAATGGTGCGGCGCTCAATGGCGTCTGCAGGGTTATTTTCCATTGCCGTCTGATAATCTTTCGGATGACGTCGTCGAACGGTACGCTCAATATGGGTCGGATAGGAAATTTTACCGTGTGCGCCTGCTCCAATTCCGATGTAGTCTCCAAACTGCCAATAATTGAGATTGTGGCGGCATTGGTAGCCGGGGTGGGCGAATGCGGAGGTTTCATAGTGAATGAATCCTGCTTCTGCTAACCTGTCGTGTACGGCATCTTCAATATCCTGTGCAGCTTCATCTGCCGGCAGCTCAGGAGGCGGAGTATGGCCGAAGGGTGTATTGGGCTCCATTGTGAGATGGTACGCGCTGATGTGCCGAACACCTGTCGCAATAGCGGTTTCTATGTCGTTTAGGGCCGCTTGAACGGTTTGGGAGGGTACGGCGTACATTAAATCGATATTGACTTTATCGAATAGTTGAAGAGCCGTCTCGATGGCGGTGAGGGCTTCGCGGCTGTTGTGAATGCGGCCTATCGCAGTAAGAGCACTATCATTAAAACTTTGTACGCCGATTGAAAGCCGCGTGATACCTGCATCTTTAAAGCCTTGGAACTTTTCCCGCTCAAAGGTGCCGGGGTTGGCTTCCAAAGTAATTTCGGCTTGCGGCTGTAATTTCACCAGAGCGCGGATACCGCTGAGAAGGCGATCAATAGAAGCAGCTTGAAATATGCTTGGTGTGCCGCCGCCGATAAATATGGTTTCCACCGGGCGTCCCCAAATATTAGGTAACTCGGTTTGTAAGTCGGTTAGGAGGGCATCAATATAGCTGTTTTCATTCAAGCCCGCTTTTGCCTGATGCGAATTGAAATCACAATATGGACATTTGCGTATACACCAAGGAATATGAATGTAAAGTGATAGCGGTGGCAGGGTGCTGAGTTGGCCGGGTGTGTTAAAGCTGACTGGTATCATTGGTGGCTCGAAATTTGAACCTTCCCCATATTTTCTGAGCCCGGTTTCATAAACAAACGGGCGAGATAATATCGGGGGTAAGGCGGGATAATGGTTATTCAGACGGCCTTGGCAGAAGGGTAGAGCAGGTCGATTTTCTTTTTTAATTCTTGTAATGCCAGGCCGCGGTGGCTGATTTGGTTTTTAAGTTCGGGCGTAAGTTCGGCAGCCGTACAGCCTTGCTCCGGTAAATAAAAATGCGGGTCGTAACCGAAGCCGTTTTCACCTTTCGCTTCTGTTTGCCAAGTGCCGCGCCAAATACCTTCGGCAATAATGGGTTGGGGATCGTGTTCGTGTCGAACCAATACTAAAACACAAACGTAATAGCAGCTTTGATCCTCTTTACCGGCAAGTTCCGTGCTAAGTTTGAGATTATTGGCCGCATCGGATTTAGGATTATCTCCGGCAAAACGTGCTGAGTAGACACCGGGGGCGCCGTTTAGGGCATTAGCGCAAATACCGCTGTCGTCTGCCAGGGCTGGCAGGCCGCTGTGGCGGCTGGCATGGCGGGCTTTGGCTAATGCATTTTCTATGAATGTTCCGTATGGTTCGGGACATTCGGGGACGTTGAATTCGGATTGCGGAAGAATATCAATCGATCGCCCGGCAAACCAGCGGGAGAATTCCTTTAATTTTCCAGAGTTACTACTTGCCAATACAATTTTATTCAGCATTTTTATACTCCTGCGCACGTTGTGCTGCGATAGCTTGCAGCATGGCTTTTTGGCGGATATAAAGAGCCAAACAGGCAATTTGTCCGAATACGGCGCCGAATGCAAATAAAAAGCTGGCTACGGCAAATTGCTTGCTTTCGATGGAAAGCAGATAGCTGCCCAGTAGCATCAATGCCATGAAGAGGCCGGTAAAGAAGGCGATACCGATTAAATAGGTTTTACGTGCTTTCATATTTAGAAAAAGTATCTGAATAAAAGGGTATTTATTTATGTCTGCTAATGAGGAAAGGCCGTCTGAAAAATTGTTTTCAGACGGCCTTGTCGATTTTTACTTAGCGCAATTCGGTATACAGGCGGCTGATCCAAGTACCTGCATCATTGCCTTGATAAACGCTACCGTCCTTATTGAGTAGGCTTAAGCGGGTGCCGCCGTCAACAGGTTCGGCGTAAACGATCAGTTCGGGAGCTGCCGCTTTAGGTTCGGTAGTTTTACCCTTACCTAACAGGCGTTTGAACAAGCCGGGTTTTTTATTAGCTACAGCGTCGCTTTCCTGAGGTGCGGCTTGTACCAAGTAAGCGTGTCTTGAAAGATTTTGGCCGACAACGGTCAGGCCGATACGGTCAAGAGCCAGTGCGGTGCGTCGCCAATTGCGCTCTTGCGAACCGGAAAGCAATACAGTATTGCCTTCCAGCTTGGCCAGTTCGGCGGCGCCGTTGCGCTTGGCAGAGGCGTCGGCTTTACCCAATTCTTTCTCAACCTGCTGGGCATCTGCACCTAAATATTGCATGAAGCGGGCTAGGAAAGCTGCTTCAAGATTCGGATCGTTGGGGCGGGGCTGCCATATGGTAGTGTCTTTATTTTTGTCACCGTAAACTTCTTGCATGCCTCTGTGGCTGAAGAAGATATCGGTTGTACCATTGCGACCTTGCTCCATGCGGATGATGAATTTATCGCGCTCGCTGGTAGAGTAGATACCGCCGAGGCCGACTTTTTCAAATAGGCTGCGTAGTCGGTCTTGTGGAATTTTGGCACGGTTTTGGGCCCATTCTGTTTCCATCTGACCGATAGCAGGCTCTTCAGAGCGGATATCGAAGCCGTTTTCTTGCCAAAATACTTTCAGCAAAGGCCAAATTTCGGCAGGTGATTTACCGTCTACCACTAACCAACGTTGGCTGCCGTCCCGTTCCAAATGAACGCCTTTTACATCTTGCAATACGGTTTGGCTTCCGGCTGTTTGCTGGGTATTCGTACGATTTAGGTCACTTGCACGAACGGCACCGGAACCGGCAGGCAGTTGGTAAATATTGCCTTGGTTGGGATTAGTCAGATCGGGTGGAACTTCTAGATTAACGATTTTGCGGTTTTGGGTTTGGTAATCTAAAGCAGGCAGTTTGTCTTTGCTGCCGGCACAACCCGCCATACTTAATACGGCGGCTGCGATAACAACAGGTTTCAGAGCAGTTTTCATAGGTGCTTCCTGTAAGTTAAATCAATTTGGCTGCAACAAGCGCGTCACGAACTTTGGTTTGGCCTTCTGCCGAAAGCTCAATAATCGGCAGGCGGACATGTGCATCGCATTTTCCCAATTGTGACACCGCCCATTTAGGGGCAGCAGGGCTGGGTTCGCAAAACATAACGTCGTAAACGGGAATGAGCTGTCCGTTGAGTTTGCGCGCAGTCTCAATATTGCCTGCTAACGATTCCCGGCACATGTCGGCAAAGAGTTTGGGGGCAACGTTGGCCGCTACGGTAATGACACCATGGCCGCCGCAGAACATGAAAGCCATGCCGGTAGGATCGTCACCCGAATAAACGGCAAATCCTTCCGGTACACGGTTGATGAGGTCGATTTCACGGCCAATGTCGCCGCTGGCTTCTTTAACGCCGACAATATTGGGAATTTCGGCCAAACGCAAAATGGTTTCGTTCGTCATGTTGACAACGGTACGTCCCGGAACATTATAAATAATCATCGGGATAGAGGTAGCTTCGGCAACAGCTTTGAAATGGCGGTAAATTCCCTCTTGGGAAGGTTTGTTGTAATAGGGGACGACAGATAAAGTGTAGTCCGCCCCCAAGCGCTCCGCAGCTTGTGAAAGCTCAATCGCTTCGCGGGTATTGTTGGCGCCGGTGCCGGCAATAACGGGTATACGCTTATTAACGTGTTTTACGGTGGCTTCGATAACCGCCAGATGTTCGTCTACAGCCAAAGTGGCGCTTTCGCCGGTAGTGCCCACGGCAACGATACCATCAGTGCCGCTTTCAATGTGCCAGTCGATTAAAGACTTGAGTTGCTCGAAATTCACGCTGCCGTCTTGATTCATCGGCGTGATCAGGGCGACCAGACTACCTTTTAACATGGTTAAACCTTTATTTCTCAACGTCGGTAAATAGGGCGATTGTAGCTTACTTTGCCGATTGTGTGAAATATTGCCTTCAGACGGCCTGCAAAGGTTTGCAAAGGTCGTATACAGATAGGGTGAAAGGCGTTTCGTAAGCAACAGTAGGCTGTATTGTTGCTCATGAAGTGATTGAATAAAAACTGATAATTATATACAATGCCGCGCTTACAATTTTTAGCATTTCTTAAAATTAAATGGGAAGGAAGATGTAATGGCAATGCCCCCGAAAATGGCCGAAAGCCCCGATTTGGTTTACCGTTTGGAAGACAAACCTCCGTTTATGAATGCGCTTTTAAGTGCCATCACCCATTTATTGGCTATTTTCGTACCGATGATTACGCCGGCTTTAATTGTGGGCGGAGCTTTACAGCTTCCGGTGGAGATGACCGCTTATTTGGTATCGATGTCGATGGTAGCTTCGGGTATCGGTACTTATCTTCAGGTAAACCGCTTCGGCCCGGTTGGTTCGGGAATGTTGTCAATTCAATCTGTTAACTTTTCTTTTGTTACCGTGATGATTGCACTTGGCGTGGGGATGAAAGAGGGCGGTTTGGATGAGAACGCCATGATTTCTACACTCTTGGGCGTATCTTTTGTCGGGGCGTTTCTGGTTTGCTTTTCGGCTTGGCTGCTGCCTTATTTAAAAAAGGTCATCACGCCAACGGTTAGCGGCGTAGTAGTGATGCTGATCGGCTTAAGCTTGGTGCATGTGGGTATTACTGATTTTGGCGGAGGTTTCGGCGCTAAGAGTGACGGTACATTCGGTTCGCTGGAAAATTTGGGCTTGGCTTCGCTGGTATTGTTGATCGTTTTGTTGTTCAACTGTATGAAGAATCCGCTTTTGCGCATGAGCGGTATTGCTGTGGGTTTGATTGTCGGCTATATCGTGGCTTTGTTTATGGGTAAGGTGGATTTTTCACCTTTACAAGATCTCCCTCTGATTACCGTACCGGTACCATTTAAGTATGGTTTCGCTTTCGATTGGCATGCATTTATCGTGGCAGGGGCGATTTATTTGTTGAGTGTGTTTGAGGCGGTGGGTGATTTGACCGCAACGGCGATGGTTTCTGACCAACCTATCGAAGGTGAGGAATATACTGCCCGTTTGAAAGGTGGCGTAATGGCGGATGGTTTGGTGTCAGTGATTGCGACTGCGCTGGGTTCGCTGCCGTTGACTACATTCGCCCAGAATAATGGTGTTATCCAAATGACCGGTGTGGCTTCTCGTCATGTGGGTAAATATATTGCTGTAATTTTGATATTGTTAGGTCTCTTTCCCGTAATTGGCCGGGCGTTTACGACTATTCCCAGCCCGGTTCTCGGTGGCGCAATGGTTTTGATGTTTGGTCTGATCGCGATTGCCGGCGTGCGTATTTTGGTCAGCAACGGTATCCGCCGCCGTGAAGCAGTGATTGCGGCAACATCAGTTGGATTGGGTTTGGGCGTAGCTTTTGAGCCTGAGGTATTTAAAAATCTGCCGGTATTGTTCCAAAATTCGATTTCTGCCGGCGGTATTATGGCAGTGATTTTGAATTTGGTTTTGCCTGAGGATAAGAGTGGCGGTACGGTTTATGTAAGCGGTGATTTGGAATAATGCAAATATTGCTTATACAGCCATAGCCTAAAAAGGCCGTCTGAAAAATTTTCAGACGGCCTTTTAAAATATGTTAAAGGTTTATTTCAATACTGCAGCAAATGCATTGGCAACATAATCAATATTGTTGTCGTTTAATCCGGCAACGCACATACGGCCGGAGGCAACCAGATAGACGGCAAATTCGTCTTGTAGGCGCTGTACTTGTGCCGGGTTGAGGCCGGTATAGCTGAACATACCGCGTTGGGTTATAAAATAGCTGAAATCTTTTTCAGGGATTTTAGCACTTAATACTTCATACAGTTTGCGGCGCATTAGGCGGATACGGTCGCGCATGGCATAAACTTCTTTTTCCCAGAGGGAAAACAGCTCCCCGTCATTCATGACACGCGCGGTAATGTAGCCGCCGTGCGCCGGTGGGCTGGAATAAACGCGGCGCACCCCCAGTTTGAGTTGGCCGAACACAAGTTTGGCTTCTTCTTCGCTCGGGCAGACGACAGACAAGCCGCCGACACGTTCGCCGTATAAAGAAAGGTTCTTGGAAAAAGAATTGCTGACAAACAGCGGTAATCCCATGGCGACGGCTTTACGGATGGCATAGGCGTCGTCTTCTAAGTTTTCGCCAAATCCTTGATAGGCGATATCCATAAAAGGAATTAGTTTGCGGTTTTGTATAACTTCTAAAACTTTATCCCATTGATCGCTGCTGAGGTCGACACCGGTCGGGTTGTGACAACACGGATGCAGAATCAATACGCTGTTTTCCGGCAGGCTCTCAAAAAAAGCCAACATTTCTTCAAATAGCACATTGCCGCTTACCGGATCATAATAAGGGTAAATACCGACTTCAAAGCCTGCACCTTCAAAGATACTTTTATGGTTGTCCCACGTCGGATTACTTACATATGCGCGGGTAGTAGGAAACCAGCGGTGTAAAAAATCGGCACCGATTTTAAGTGCGCCCGAGCCGCCAAGGGTCTGGATAGTGGCAATTCGGTTTTCGGATAGGGCACTACAATTGTTGCCGAATAATAGTTTTTGTACGGCTAAGCGGTATTCTGCAAGGCCTTCCATAGGAAGGTAGGGACGGGGACGTGCAGTGGCGGCACGCTCTTCTTCTGCGTGGCGGACAGAGTCCAAAACCGGCAAATTACCGTTTTCATCAAAATAAATACCAATGCCGAGATTTACTTTTTCGGCCCGCGGATCCTGATTATAAGTTTCAACCAAGCCGAGTATAGGATCGCCCGGATAGAAGTCGATGTGTTTGAACATGAGTAGTTTATCCTTGTCGTTATAGGGGTTTTTTAAAAGTATGTTCATTTTACATGGATTATTTTAAGGCGGGATGGTTTATCCGTAACCAAGTAATAAGATAGGAAACCGCATAAAAGTGTGAAGGCGGTTTGATTCCAGAAGCCATTGTTTGATGGTTCGTATTTCCAATTAAAGGTGGGGTTAAAACCTTTCTCAATAGTAATTCGGCTGCCCTTAAATTTTGTAGGGCAGCCGTTTATTTATTTTACGGATTTCTTCCACTCACCGTAGCCTTGGGCATCCATTTGATCATAAGGAATAAATTTCAAACTTGCCCCGTTAATGCAATAACGTAATCCGCCTTTTTCTATCGGGCCATCCGGGAATACATGACCCAGATGGGAATCGGCAGCGCGGCTGCGTACTTCGATACGGTGCATGTTGTAAGAGAAATCGTCTTTTTTGACGATGGATTGATCTTTTATCGGGCGGGTGAAGCTGGGCCAGCCGCATCCCGATTTATATTTATCCCGAGAGCTGAATAAAGGTTCGCCGCTAACGATATCTACATAAATGCCGTCGGCAAATAGGTTGTCGTATTCATGGCTGAATGCAAGTTCGGTACCGTTGCCGCGTACGACATTGAATTGTTCGCGGGTTAGTACTTTGCGCAACTCTTCATCGCTGGGACGTTGGTAGTTTTTGTCATCAAAAGCTTTTGGGGCAGAGGATGTTTGCACAGATTTGTTCTCCAGCGGCTCATCTGCCTTGGTGATATCAATATGGCAATAGCCGTTTGGATTTTTTGCCAGATAATCCTGATGATATTCCTCGGCCTCGTAAAAGTTTTTCAGAGGTTGGTTTTCAACTACGATTTTACTTTTGTATTTTTTTTGCTCTTGTTCGAGTGCGGCTTGGATAATAGATTTTTCTTTAGGATTAGTGTAATAAATACCCGTTCGGTATTGAATGCCGCGATCATTGCCTTGTTGGTTGAGACTGGTGGGATCCACGACACGAAAGTAATAGCGCAAAATATCGTTCAGACTCAAACGGCTTGCATCATAGGTTACTTTAACGGTTTCCGCATGGCCGGTTTGCCGGTGGACGACATCTTCATAGCTGGGGTTTGGGGTGTTGCCGTTTGCGTAGCCTGAAACGGCATCGATCACACCGGGAATGCGCTGGAAATAAGCCTCAACTCCCCAAAAGCATCCGCCGGCCAGGTAGATGGTTTGTGCATTTTGAGCGTTGACATTACCGTCTTTATTTTGTTGGTAAAATTTCTTTTCTACTTTGGAGGGCGGGTCTTGAGGATTTTTCGCAAGAGAGAGTATGGCGTTTTCATCCAAGCTTCCTTTGATAATTTGTAAGACTTTGCCTTTTTCGTCTAAAACAGCCCAAGACGGGTAAACTCCGATGCCCCACTGTCGGGCAAGCGTACCGTTTTCATCAATCAGAACAGGCAGATCGGGATAGTTCAAACCTTGAAACCATTCGATGAAAGAGGCTTTATCTTTTTCATGTAAGAAACCCGGTGAGGCAACGGTAACAATATTGGCGTTTTCTAATTTGTTGTCCCGTATTAATGCTTGGGTGGTGGAGAGTTCGGCTAAACATAGCGGACACCAGCTTGCCCAAAATTTGATGAGAGTTGGTTTTTTTTCTTGTATGGGTGTTTTTTGCGGCGATGGCTGTATGTTGTCTAATTCCATCAGATAATGGTTGATGTTTTTAGGGGAGGCTATTTGTGTAGAATCCGTAGGCGTACAGGCTGCTAAGGCAACGGCTGAACCGACAATGATTGCCCATAGTGTTCGTGAAGTTTTCATGTGAAGTCCAGTACTGTGTATTTTTAAACTAAAAATGCATTCCAGACATTAAGCGTATCGGGAAGCGAACAACTGATGATAAGAATTATTGTTTTGTTATAGTGTAACACCTTAACTGCTTCTGCAATAGCATTTAATTATTTTGTAAAAATATAACAAATGTTTACTTTTTTATGGCAGGGCTATTGCTTTGGCTGTGGGAAAGTTAGGATATTCGTCGTTTTTATTTTTCGTACATGGAACAGAAATTTTAATTGTTCAACATTAATTAGGGCTGTAAATGAAAGCAAAAGGCCGTCTGAAACATTTCAGACGGCCTTTGGATTTTACAGTAAAAATTTAACAACAGCGTCCGCCGCTGGCGCCGCAGCGGCGTTTGCGGCAATAATCTTGAAATTGCAGTTCCGTCATCACCGGTGCGTTGGGATTATGTTGGCGTTGGCGGGCAACGTAGTTTTCATAATCGGGCACGCCTACCATCAGGTTGGCCGTCAGGCGGGCGGTTTTCCACACGCGTTTGATGCGATTCAGGATTTTACGGCTCATTGGCTTTCACCTCGTTACGGTATACAGCGGGTACTTCTTTCGCAGTCGACCACGCCACTTTACGGGCTTTCAATGCAACACGCAAGCCGTAGAAGGCAACGATGATGACTACCGATAAAAAGAGTACGGTTAAGCCCGAGTTCACATAATCGTTAAAGGCGATCTTATGCATTTGTGCGAGGTCTTTGGCGGGAGCCAATACTTCGCCGCGAGCAGCCGCTTCTTTAAATTTGGCAGCATGTGCCAAGAAGCCGATTTTCGGATTGCTGTGGAACAGTTTTTGCAGGCTGGCGTAACAAGTAACGAACAACAGTAGCAGTGCGGGAGTGAGAGGAACCCATACATAGTGTTCGCGTTTCATTTTCACCAAAACCACACTCACCATAATCAATGCCACACCGGCAAGCATTTGGTTACCGATACCGAAGAGGGGCCATAAAGAGTTGATGCCGCCAAGCGGATCGGTTACACCTGTGTATAGGAAATAACCCCATAAGGCCACAGCCAAGAACGTGGCAACTAAGTTGGCAGGTAGTGATTCGGTGTTGCCGAAAGATTTGACGAAAATACTGCCAAGGTCTTGAATCATAAAGCGGGCAACACGGGTACCGGCATCCACGGCGGTAAGAATGAACAAGGCTTCAAAAAGCAGGGCAAAGTGATACCAGAAGGCCATCATACCTTCGCCGGGAATCAGCTGGCTCATGATGTGTGCCATACCTACGGCCAAGGTAGGAGCGCCGCCCGCGCGTGAAAGAATCGTGCTTTCGCCTACTTCTTTTGCAGTGTGCAGTAGGGTGGAAGCCTCAACAGGGAAGCCGAGTTGGTTGGTAATCACTTGTGCTGCTTGTACTGCATCGGTGCTGATCAGCGCAGTAGGGCTGTTCATTGCGAAATAAATACCCGGATCCAATACGGATGCAGCAGCCAAAGCCATAATTGCTACGAAGCTTTCCATCAGCATACCGCCATAGCCGATCATGCGGACATGGGTTTCGTTTTCCAGCATTTTCGGGGTAGTGCCCGAAGAGATTAGGGAATGGAAGCCCGATACGGCGCCGCAGGCGATGGTAATGAATAGGAAGGGGAACAAATCGCCGGAGAATACCGGGCCGGTACCGTCAACAAATTTAGTGACCGCAGGCATTTCCAGTACCGGGCTAACAATCAAAATACCAACGGCCAAAGCAACGATGGTACCGATTTTCAGGAAGGTAGAAAGATAATCACGCGGAGTGAGCAACAGCCAAACGGGCAAAACGGCGGCAATAAAACCGTAAATCATAATGGCCCAAGTCAGCTGTACGCCGGTGAGGTCGAAATAGTGCGCATAAGAGCTTTGAGCCACATTTTCGCCGTATACGATTGCCAGCATCAGCAGGATAAAACCGACAATGGAGATTTCGCCGATTTTGCCGGGGCGGATATAGCGGGTATAAATACCCATAAACAGGGCAATCGGCATAGTGGCGGCAATGGTGAAGGTTCCCCATGGGCTGTGTGCCAGTGCTTTCACTACGATGAGTGCCAATACGGCCATAATGATGACCATGATCATCATGATGCCGACTGACGCAATGATACCGGCGGTGGTTCCCAATTCTTGTTTGACGATATCGCCCAGTGATTTACCATCGCGGCGCATCGAAACGAATAACACCATCATATCTTGCACGGCACCGGCAAAAACCACGCCAAAGATAATCCATAAGGTACCTGGCAGATAACCCATTTGTGCGGCCAGTACCGGGCCTACCAAAGGGCCTGCACCCGCAATGGCGGCGAAGTGGTGGCCGAATAAAACGCCTTTATGTGTCGGAACATAGTCTAAGCCGTCGTTATGACGCTCTGCCGGAGTCAAGCGGTTCGCATCAAGTTCGAGAACTTGTTTGGCAATAAAGAGGCTGTAAAAGCGGTATGCGATACAGTAAACGGAGATGGCGGCAACTACCATCCATACCGCACTGACCTGCTCACCGCGACTCATGGCAAGCGTAGTAAAAGCGGCCAGGCCGACTAATACCACGATGCCCCAAATCAGAAACGACTTCAGATGTTTCATGGCAAATCCTTCAGGAGAGGGGTTAGGTTGAGTATATTTAGAAAAGAATCAGCAGTTTGAATCGTTGTAATCGGTTCTGTCCAAGCCGGAACGGCATCACTGTGGAAGCTTGCCGAGCGGATGGAGAGCCGTCCGCAATAAAAAGGAAGGCGCACGGCAGCATGCTTGCGGATACACCGTCGTTTTTATTGCGAACAGGTGGATTAAAGCAGCAAAATTGATTGTCTGCTTTATCCGACCGAACATACCCGATAAGATTAACATATCCGTAAAAGTGTTAGATTGTTTTAAATAAAGAAAGTTGCGGTAAGTCAAATGATAAAAAAACCTTCTCAAATTGAATATTTCAGAAGGCTTTTATGGATATGTTGGCAAAATATTGCTAAATTAATCGGCAATTACATCGAAGTCGCTGTCTTTAAATACGGTGTTCGGCATTTGTACGATTAAAGGATCGACTGCACCGATGGCTTGTTCGTCTTTACCCGGGTAGTCCAGTGCATGTAAGAAAGCACGGATACAGTTCAAACGGGCACGTTTCTTATCGTCCGATTTGATAACCATCCACGGTGCATCGCCGGTATGGGTGTGGAAGAACATAGCGTTTTTAGCTTCGGTATAGTCGTCCCAGCGGTCAAGCGATTGGATATCTACCGGAGAGAGCTTCCAGTGCTTTAGGGGATCGTCGCGGCGTGAGATAAAGCGGCGCAGTTGTTCTTCGCGGCTTACGGAGAACCAGAATTTAAACAAATGAATACCGCTGCTTACCAACATACGTTCGAATTCGGGAGTTTGACGCATAAACAGCAGGTATTCGTGGGGCTGGCAGAAGCCCATTACGCGTTCTACGCCTGCGCGGTTGTACCATGAACGGTCAAAAAACACCATTTCGCCGGCGGTCGGCAAATTTTGGATATAGCGTTGGAAATACCATTGGCCTTTTTCGGTTTCTGTCGGTTTTTCCAAAGCCACTACACGGGCGCCACGAGGGTTGAGATGCTCCATAAAGCGTTTGATGGTACCGCCTTTACCGGCAGCATCGCGACCTTCGAAAATGCTGACGATACGCTGCCCCGAATCTTTCACCCAACTTTGTACTTTCAAAAGCTCGATTTGTAGTTTTTTCTTTTCTTTCTCATACACGCGGCGGCTCATGCGGGTGCGGTAGGGGTAGCTTTCGGGCAGAGGGGCGGCATTTGAGTCTTCATTGCTGACACGGCCTTTATGCTCCAGAACAGCTTCTTCGAAAACCGCCAATTTGTCTTTTTTATCGCCCAAATCCACTGCTTCAAATGGTTTTAGTTGATGGTCGGTCATACTTTAACTCCTTTATGTGATTGAATATTGTTGAGACCTTTGTAAAAACAGCATATTTGATATACCGGTATATTTTTTGCTTTGTTTAGAGCCGTTTGTTTACTGTTTTTACAAAGGTCTCCCGTATTAGGAAGAAGCTGTTCTTTCAGTTGTATTTTAACGCTGTTTACAAAAATAAACAAAAAAATTACATCGGATTTCAACATGTTTTTGACATAAAACATGTGATTGCGGCATATTTTTCGGCACGGTTTGTGTACCTCGGCCATACTTTGGCCATAGGCTTGTCGTATAAGCGGATTTTTCCCTATGCGTCTTATTGTTTTTCATACGTATCTAAAGTGCCGATTCACTATATAATCCTGCTTTCTTTTAGGTCTATTGCGTTATATTTATGCTACATTTTGTATTGTTCGACGATGCTGTGGCCAATCGTGCGAAGTTGTACCGCCAATACTGTTACAGCCGTTTTTTGACCGCACAGGATTTGCCGCAGCTGGATACTGTTTTACAGGCGGGATGGGCAGAAGGGCTGCACGCGGTATTGTGGGCGGACTATGAATTCGGCTTGCCGCTGATGGGGTTGGATGCGCCGGCGGCGGGAAATTTGGCGGTGCATTGGTTTGCCGAGTGTAACCCTGTTGAAAATCCCGAATCATGGTTGGCAGAACAATACCAAGCAGATGTTCCTGCAGGTATTTCGATGCCGCAGAGCGATACGGGTGAGGCGGATTATTTGCGTGCGGTGGCAGCAATCCAAGAAGCGATTGCGCGGGGTGATACCTACCAAATCAATTACACCACGCGCCTGCACTTGAAAGCTTATGGTTCGCCTTTCAAACTCTACCACCGCTTGCGCCAGCCCGTGCCTTATGCGGCTCTGGCGGCTTTGCCGTCTGAAAGTGGTGAAACGAATTGGACTTTGTGCTTTTCTCCCGAGCTTTTTCTGAATATCGGTTCAGACGGCCTGATTACGACCGAACCGATGAAAGGAACGGCGCCGGTGTTGGGTGACGGTCAAGACGAACAGCGTGCGCAGGCATTACAGGCCGATGAAAAAAACCGTGCCGAAAACGTTATGATTGTCGACTTGTTACGCAATGATTTGGGCAAAATCGCGGTTACGGGCGGCGTACGTGTGCCGGAACCGTTTAAGGTTTCGCGTTTCGGCAGCGTTTGGCAGATGACCAGTGCGGTTCAGGCGCAAGCTAAGCCGGATATCGGAGCAGCGGATATTTTTCAGGCGGCCTTTCCTTGCGGTTCGATTACGGGCGCGCCCAAGCGTATGAGTATGCAGATTATCCGGTCAATTGAAGCGGCTCCGCGCGGCCTTTATACCGGCAGCATCGGTTGGTTGGCGCCTTGTGCGGGCGGATTGGGTTTTCACGGCACTTTGAATGTAGTGATACGCAGTTTGCAATTAAAGCTGGTTTCAGACGGCCTCTATCAAGGTATTTACGGTGTCGGTTCGGGTATCGTGGCCGATAGCGTGGGGGCGGACGAATATACCGAATGTCGTTGGAAAGCCCGCTTTTTAAATGATTTGCAGCCGGAATTCGGTGTTTTCGAAACATTGCGTGTTGAAAATCGAACCTGCCGGCTGCTTGCGGCGCATATCGCCCGTTTACGGCGCAGTTCCGTAGCGTTGAATCTTCCTTTGCCGGATACGGCCGCTGCTGATATTTCCGCTTATGTGGGGGCGTTGCCTGATATCGGTGTCTACCGTGTAAAAATTGTGCTGACACGGGAGGGATTGTCTTTTGAACATTCACCATGTCCGCCACTTGGGCAGGAAGCGCAATATGTGCTGGTGTCGGATACCGTATTGCCTGATAACGATTACTTACGCCGTTTCAAAACCACATACCGCGGCATTTACGATGCGGGTTGGCAACACGCCGTGCGGCAAGGAGCGTTTGACAGTTTGTTTTTCAACCGCAGTGGTTTTTTGCTTGAGGGCGGACGAAGCTCGGTATGGGTGAAGCTGAACGGTATCTGGCATACTCCGGCTGCCGATTTGGATATTTTAGACGGCGTTATGCGCCGTGAAGTGTTGGAGAACCCACAGCATTATTTGGGCCGCAGACAAGTTTGCGAAAGCCGCATTACATACTCGCAGCTGCAAAATGCCGAAGCCGTTATGTTGTGCAATGCTTTACGGGGCATGATGGAAGTACGCTTGAAAACAGATTGAGGCCGTCTGAAAATTTTGCGGAGGTGTTATTTGAATCATGAATGAGTTGCGGCAATAAAGGCATTATCCCGCTAGACTGAAAAATATAAGCCCCGCCGAATGTGTTTGGCGGGGCTTGTTGCATGAGGCGGTTTTTTACGACCAGAAAGCCTGTAAGTTTATTTTTTAATAAACAAACGCTTGCTGGGTAGTTCGTTTAATACGTCTTCCGTTGAATAGCCGCCGATATGCGGTTTTACCAAGCGGGAGTTCACATAGCCGTATACGGGAATAACCGCGCTGTCTTCATCGATTTTGGCTTCGGCCTGGCGGTAAAGCTCGCTGCGTTCGGCAGCGGTAATACCGGCATCAAGTGTTTTGTCCAAAAGCTTATCGTAGTTCGGATTTTTATAGAAAGCACGGTTGCTGCTGTTGTTGCTGCGCAAAGTATTGAGGAAGGTAGAAGGCTCGTTGTAGTCGCCGCACCAAGATGCGCGCGCCAGTTGGTAGCTGCCGCTGCGGCGGTTGTCGAGGTAGGTCTTCCACTCTTGGTTTTCCAATTTGACGTCGACGAAATCCAAAGCTTGCTTCCACATTGAAGCGGCGGCAACGGCGATTTTTTTATGTTGTTCCGAAGTGTTGTATAGGAATGTGAACTTCAGTGGTTTCGAGGGGCCGTATCCCGCTTCCGTCAGCAGTTTTTGTGCTTCGGCAACACGGGCGGCATAGTCGGTTTTTGTCCAGGCGGGCACATAAGGTACGAAATCGGCAGTACCGATACGGGTGAGGTTATAGGCCGGTTCTTCACCGCGTCCCAATACTTTTTCGACAATGGTGTCACGATCGAGTGTTAGCGAAAGGGCTTTACGCACGCGGGCATCGTTAAACGGAGCCTTTTGGTTGTTGATTTCAAAGTAGTAAGTACACAGTGAAGGGCTGAACATCAGCTCTTTGGGATGCTCTGTTTTCAGTTTGGCAAACATTTCGGGCGGCAGGGCATCGGTAATATCAACTTCTCCGGCCAGATAGCGTGCAACATCGTCGGTTTGAGAACCGATAGGTAAGAAGGCCACACGTTCGATCTGTACTTTGCCCGCTTCGCGGTATTGCGGGTTTTTCCGTAGTTCGATACGCTCGTTAACTACCCATTTGTCGAGCGTGTAAGGACCGTTGCCGATAAAGTTTTCAGGCTGAGTCCATTTGTTGCCGAATTTTTCAACGGTAGCACGGTGCACGGGCTTGGTTGCTGCGTGAAAGAGCATTTTCGGAAAATAGGGCACCGGGGCGGTAAGGGTAATTTCAAGTGTATGCGGATCAATCGCTTTTACGCCGAGCGTATCGGGTGATTTTTTGCCGGATAAGATATCATCGATGCTTTCAATTTTGGCAGCTTGTAAGTAAGAAGCGTATTGGGATGCGGTAGCCGGGTCGACAAGCCTGCGCCAGCTGTAAACAAAATCTTCCGCGGTAAGCGGGTCGCCGTTACTCCATTTGGCATCCGGGCGGAGCTTGAAGCGCCATATTTTATTGTCGCTGCTTTCCCATGATTCGGCGGCTGCGGGAATAACATCGCCTTTTTCATCGGTTTCAACCAAGCCTTCAAACAAATCCCGTACGATATTGATTTCGGGAATACCCGTGATTTGGTGGGGGTCGAGTGATTGCGGTTCGGTAACATTATTGCGGGTAACGATACTTGCTTTGGCTTCAGCCGGTTTTTCTTCGGCAGTTTTTTCCCCGGGCGCACAGGCAGAGAGGGCTAATGCCGCAGTTAGGGCGGCGGCGGAGAGTCGGAAAGAAGGTTTCATTGCAATCCTTTGCAGAGTAAGAAAGTACGGCGGGGATTTTATCGGTCCCGCCTGATTGGAGTTGTCGGGCAATATTATAAAAAAACAGGCCGTCTGAAAACTGTAAAATACGTTTCAGACGGCCTTTATCTGAGTATTGCCTATACGGCAACTTGGGCTTTGATATGCGGATGCGGATCATAACCGCTCAGTTCGAAATCATCGAAGGTGAAATCAAACAGATTAGTTATCTCCGGATTGAGTTTCATAACCGGCAGTTTGCGCGGTTCGCGGCTAAGCTGTAGTTTTGCCTGCTCGAAATGATTGCTGTAGAGATGGGCGTCGCCGAATGTATGAATAAACTCACCCGGTTTCAGGCCGCATACTTGCGCAATCATCATGGTAAGCAGTGCATAGCTGGCTATATTAAACGGCACGCCGAGGAAAATATCCGCGCTGCGCTGGTAGAGTTGGCAGGAAAGCTTGCCTTCGGCTACATAAAATTGAAATAAAGCATGACAAGGCGGCAGTGCCATCTCGTCAACTAAAGCAGGATTCCATGCCGAAACAATCAAACGGCGGGAATCCGGATTGTTTTTAATCTGCTCGACAAGATTACTGATTTGGTCGATATGGCGCCCGTCGGGTGCGGGCCATGAGCGCCATTGGTAACCGTAAACCGGCCCGAGCTCACCGTTTTCGTCGGCCCACTCGTCCCAAATCGAAACATTGTTTTCTTTCAAATATTTGATGTTTGTGTCACCTTTGAGAAACCATAACAGCTCGTGGATAATTGAGCGCAAATGCAGCTTTTTGGTAGTGAGCAAGGGAAACCCTTTACTTAAATCAAAGCGCATTTGATAACCGAACACGGAACGGGTGCCCGTGCCGGTACGATCGGATTTGTCGACGCCGTTATCAAGTACGTGGCGCATCAAATCTTGATATGCTTTCATGGCTTCATGCTTTCTGATTTTTGAAAAATGTCTCCATTATAATATTAAAATTAGCCTTGAAAAATTAGTTTTAAGCGGTATGCCGCCCTCGTTTTTGGCTGTATTTGATTCGGGTACAGGCAGTGTTACAAAGTGTTAATGATATGTTTTGTGGCGATTCGGAATATCGAGATGCGGTCATTATGTGCCATTATGTGTTATGCTTGCCTCATTGGTCGGCCGAAGCTTGATTTCAGCGTATCTGGAGCCCGATAGCCGGCCTGCCTAGACTAAATATTCGGAGAAACTAAATGGCTACAGATTTAAACAGCCTTTTTCAAAAAGTTAAACAGCGCGATCCCAATCAGGCGGTTTTCCATCAGGCTGTAGAAGAAGTTTTTATGAGCCTTGAACCGTTTTTGGCCAATAATCCGCGTTATACCCGCCAAGGCCTGCTTGAGCGTATCGTAGAGCCCGAGCGCGTGATTATGTTCCGTGTACCGTGGGTGGACGACAAAGGAGAGGTGCAAGTTAACCGCGGATACCGTGTACAAATGAATTCGGCTATCGGCCCTTATAAAGGCGGTTTGCGTTTTCATCCAAGCGTTGATTTGGGCGTATTAAAATTTTTGGCATTTGAGCAAGTGTTTAAAAACGCGCTCACCACGCTGCCTATGGGCGGTGGTAAAGGTGGTGCCGACTTTGATCCGAAAGGTAAGAGTGATGCCGAAGTAATGCGCTTTTGCCAATCATTTATGACTGAATTGTTTCGTCATATCGGTCCGGATACCGACGTACCCGCAGGCGATATCGGCGTGGGTGCGCGCGAAATCGGTTATCTTTACGGCCAATATAAACGGTTGGCCAATGAGTTTACCTCTGTGTTGACGGGTAAAGGCCTGACTTACGGCGGTAGCCTGATCCGTCCGGAGGCCACAGGTTACGGCACGGTTTATTTTGCAGAAGCGATGCTGGCAACACGCAATGATAATTTGGCCGGTAAAACCGTTACCGTTTCCGGTTCGGGTAATGTTGCCCAATATGCTTGCGAAAAATTGCTCCAACGTGAAGCCAAAGTGTTGACCGTATCCGACTCGGCCGGCTTCGTACATTTCCCCGAGGGTATGACGGAAGCACAATTGAGAGCCTTGATGGAGCTGAAAAACGAGCGTCGCGAGCGTCTTTCCGTATATGCCCAAGAGCAAGGTTTGCCGTATTTCGAAGGGGAGCGTCCATGGCGTGTTCCGTGCGATATTGCTCTGCCTTGCGCCACTCAAAACGAATTGGATGAGAAAGATGCCGCCGTATTGTTGTCGAACGGCTGTTTCTGTGTGGCAGAGGGGGCGAATATGCCCAGCACTATGGGAGCGGTGGAAGCATTTATTAAAGCTCGTATCCTGTATGCGCCCGGTAAAGCCAGCAATGCGGGCGGTGTAGCCACTTCAGGTTTGGAAATGAGTCAAAATGCCTTGCGTCTTTCATGGCCGGCAGATCAGGTGAACAACCGCTTGCACACCATTATGACTGATATCCACGAAGCTTGTTTGCGCTACGGCAAAGATGATGGTGGTTATGTGAATTATGTAAACGGTGCCAATATTGCCGGTTTTGTCAAAGTGGCCGATGCCATGCTGGCACAAGGTGTTGTATAAGTGTAGTTTTGGTTTATTCGTAGAAATGCCGTCTGAAAATTTTCAGACGGCATTTTTATATTCGCCGTTATTTGTCGGATAAAAGCTGAATTTTTTGTTAGTGCCAAAAGGAGCTGCTATTGTTTTCCGGGAAAAGTAGATTTTGATTGCTATCGACCAATCAAAGAAAGGTATGGATGACGGTTTTATAGGTGCATTTAGGCAGATTGGTTTTGGTGTTGCATTCAAGTGCGGTGGCGATGCCGTCTGAAAACTAGGGTGTTGCCGTATGAATGTTTATAACACTTGATATTAATATTGTATAGCTGATGTGTTGTTTTAAGAGCCGATGCATTTTAAGGATCGGCTCTTAATTGCTTTACCGTTCGTTTTCAAAGTTTGCCTTCGCAACATGTGCCCACGCTTCGGCCAGTAGGGCAGGGTTGTTGGATTTGAGCATTTCGGCATCAGAAAGGATGCGTCGCCAAGTCCGAGCGCCTTTGAGACCGTGCATCAGACCGAGATAATGGCGGGCCATGTGGCGCAGAATGGTGCCGCGCCCGGCGGAGATTTGTGCTGCTGCATATGTTTGCAGTTTGGTGACCAATTCGGCATGACTGATACCCTCTGTATCGCTACCGTAGAAAAGCTTATCCCAATCGCGCATCAGCATAGGATTATGATAGGCTTCGCGCCCGACCATCACGCCATCAACATGCTGCAAATGCTCGCTGATTTGTTGATTGGTGGTGATGCCGCCGTTGATGATAATTTCCAAATGAGGAAATTCTTGTTTGAGCCGGTAAACGTAATCGTATTTCAGCGGTGGGATTTCACGGTTTTCTTTGGGCGATAAACCGTCCAGCCAAGCATTACGGGCATGTACGATGTAGGTGGTGCAGGCGGTGCGCTCGTGTAAGGTTCCGACAAAATCGGCCACGACTTGATAGTCTGTTTGGCGGTCGACACCGATGCGGTGTTTGACGGTGATGCTGCAATCGGGGACGGCATCCTGCATGGCATTGAGGCAGTCGGCCACCAATAAGGGTTCGTTCATCAGGCAGGCTCCGAACGCGCCTTTTTGAACGCGCGGGCTGGGGCATCCGCAATTGAGGTTGATTTCATCATAGCCATATGCGGCTGCCTTAGCGGCCGCCTTGGCCAAATCGGCAGGTTCGCTGCCGCCTAATTGCAAAGCAACGGGGTTTTCGCATTCGTCTTTCAACAAAAAGCGGACAGGATCCCCGTGAATAACCGCTCCGGCATTAATCATCTCGGTGTAGAGCCATGTATGGCGCGTAATCTGACGGGCCATATAGCGGTAATGGCGGTCGGTCCAGTCGAGCATGGGGGCAACCGATAATCGGCGCGTACCTTTGTAATCAATAGCTAAATTGTTTTTATTGGTTTTTTCTGGTGTTTCCATACGTTTTATTTTGTACTTTGTGCTTTTTTTATATATTCGGCGGCAACATACATATAATGTTACAAGCAATGATGGGGCAAATGCGGGTAGTTTAAGCCCGGCCGATTCGAGAAGCGTTATTTAAGAGCAAAATGATTCATTACGGCAAATATTTGAAATCAGTAAAGCCGTTTATTATAGCGGATTTTGGATGGGCTCCGTGCGAAGAGGAAAAGATGGCGGCCGGAACTGATTTTCGCCGCAACAATGTGTGGTTTTCGGTTACAATACGCGCTTGAAATTCCAGATGCGGAAAGATGATGAAAGAACATAAGGCCCGCAAGCGTTTCGGGCAGAATTTTTTGCAAGATACGCGCATTATCAGTGATATCGTAAACGCAGTGCGCCCGCAGCCGGATGATGTGGTAATTGAAATCGGCCCCGGGTTGGCGGCAATTACCGAGCCGTTGGCGAAAAAATTGAACCGTCTGCATGTCATCGAAATCGACCGAGATATTATCAAACGTTTGAAAACGCTTCCGTTTGCCGATAAGTTGGTGATTCATGAGGGAGACGTTCTTGCTTTTGATTTTCACAGTGTGCCGGGTAAAAAGAAAATCGTCGGAAACCTGCCCTATAATATTTCGACACCTTTGCTGTTTCGTTTGAGCGAAGTGGCGGACGATGTGTACGACATGCATTTTATGCTGCAAAAAGAGGTGGTGGAGCGCATGGTGGCCGAGCCTAAAAGCAATGATTACGGCCGCTTAAGCGTGATGCTTCAGTATTTTTTCGATATGGAATATTTGCTGGATGTGCCGCCGGAATCTTTCGATCCCGCCCCTAAAGTTAATTCGGCAGTCGTTCGGATGATTCCCCAGCCGGGACGTTTGGGAGTAGCGGCGGATTTCGGGCATTTTGGCAAATTGGTAAAAGCGGCTTTCGCACAGCGGCGGAAAACCATACGTAATAATCTGAAAGACATGGCAACTGATGAGGATTTGGCCGCCGTTGGTATCAATCCGCAAGACAGAGCCGAGCATGTGAAGCCGGAATTATATGTGGCGTTAAGCAACTATTTGTTGAATAAGGCCGTCTGAACAGTTGGAAGAACAAAGAGCAATGATTAAATTTAAGAACGTACACAAGTATTTTAAAGATTTGCATGTTATTAACGGCGTAAATCTTGAAGTAAAACAAGGCGAAGTAGTCGTAGTGTGCGGCCCTTCGGGCAGCGGCAAATCAACACTTATCCGTACCGTGAACCAGCTTGAGCAAATTCAGGAGGGGGAAATCTGGGTAGACGGCGTGAATGTTGCCGATGCCAAAACCGATTTGAATAAGGTTCGTGCCGAAGTAGGTTTCGTATTTCAAAGTTTTAACCTCTACCCTCATTTAACGGTGTTGGAGAATATTATTCTTTCTCCGATGAAAGTGAAAAAGCTTAGCCGTGAAGAGGCAGAGAAAAAAGCCATCGAACTTTTGAAACGTGTCGGCTTGGAGCATAAAAAAGATGCTATGCCGGCTCAGCTTTCGGGCGGGCAGCAGCAGCGTGTGGCTATTGCACGCGGCTTGGCAATGGAGCCGCGGGTAATGTTGTTTGACGAGCCTACCTCCGCACTCGATCCTGAAATGGTGGGAGAAGTATTGCGCGTTATGAAAGATTTGGCCTTAAGCGGTATGACCATGATGTGTGTGACCCACGAAATGGGCTTTGCCCGCGAGGTGGCGGATCGGGTGATTTTTGTTGACCACGGCCAAATCCTCGAAGATGCCGTGCCTGAGGAATTTTTCAAAAATCCCAAAACCGAACGCGCCAAACAATTCTTGCAACAGGTAATGCATTAATAAAGAAAGCAGTGCACTCAAACCTGTTTCGGTATGTTCTGTTTTAATAATGCCGTCTGAAAAGCTTTCAGACGGCATTATTTGTAAGCTTTGGGTGTGAAATGTGCCAATCTTTTGCAAATTCGCCCCTAGAGGGTGCTAATCGGGTAAAATGCTTTTCTTGTTTAACTGGTTGTCTGTGATGTATGGCTACTGAAAAAAAATCCACAATGAAATATTGGCTGCTGGCGGCAGCGGCTATCGTATTAGACCAAATTACCAAAATCACCGTACTGGAGCGTTTTGAATTTGCCGAACGGTTGAATATCATTCCTAATTTTTTCGATTTAACGTTGGTATACAACACCGGTGCGGCATTCAGCTTCTTGGCCGAGGCCGGCGGTTGGCAAAAATATTTTTTCTTGGCCTTAGCGGTGCTCGTGTGTGCGTATTTGGCGAGAGCTATTGTAAAAGATGAATTCGGCTGTCGCGGAAAATTGGGTGCGGCGATGATTATAGGTGGCGCGCTGGGTAATGTGATTGACCGAATGCTTCACGGCCATGTAATCGATTTTTTACTTTTTTACTGGCAAAACTGGTATTACCCCGCATTTAACGTTGCGGATAGTTTTATTTGCGTGGGCGCGGTTCTTTTGGTTTTAGACGGGTTCAAGCATAAACAAGAGCCGGAAAAAAACGCTTAAATATTATAGATGGGCCGTCTGAAAGCCTGATATTTATCCGATTACAGAGAAATACAAATGACAACAAATAAAACCATTATGCTGGCTAATCCTCGCGGCTTTTGTGCGGGAGTAGACCGTGCCATCAGTATTGTCGAGCGTGCGCTTGAAGAGTTCGGCGCACCGATTTACGTGCGCCACGAAGTAGTTCATAACAAATTCGTAGTGGATAACCTGCGTGAAAAAGGTGCCGTTTTTATTGAGGATTTGGCGGACGTGCCACCTGGTGCTACCCTGATTTATTCTGCGCACGGTGTGTCGAAGGCCGTTCAAAATGAAGCGGCCGAACGCGGTTTCCGCGTATTCGATGCTACTTGTCCGCTTGTTACGAAAGTACATAAAGAAGTTGCCCGTTTGGATGCGCAGGGCTATCAGATTATTATGATTGGCCATAAGGGCCATCCCGAAGTAGAGGGAACGATGGGCCAACTGCCGCCCGGGCATATGCTGTTGGTGGAAACCGTAGAAGATGTGGCTTCATTGGAGGTGGTGGATACTGACAAACTCTCGCATGTGAGCCAAACAACACTTTCGGTAGACGAAACCAAGGATATTATTGATGCGTTGAAAGCACGGTTCCCGAATATCCGCAGCCCGCATAAAGAAGATATCTGCTATGCCACAACCAACCGTCAAGAGGCCGTTAAGGCTTTGGCTCAAGATTGTGACGTAGTGGTGGTGGTGGGCTCGCCCAATTCTTCCAACAGCAACCGGTTGCGCGAAGTGGCCGCTTTGCGTGGTGTGGATGCCTATATGGTTGATAATGCAAGTTATCTGAGGCCAGAATGGTTTGAAGGTAAGCGTAAAGTGGGTATTACCGCAGGCGCATCGGCCCCCGAAGTGTTGGTGCAGGAAGTTGTGGCTAAGATAGACGGCTGGGGTTTCAATACCGTGCGCGAGGGCGAAGGGGTAGAAGAGAATATTATCTTTGTATTGCCCAAAGAGTTGCGCAAAGAGTGAATGTAACTGCAAGTATTATGTCCGGTTTGTTATCAGGCCGACAGTATTTTCTTATGCGCCGGCTTGTCCGGCGTTTTTATCACGCCAATATGGTTCAGTGGCGGATTTGGGTAACAAATAACGCTATAATGTAACAATCTTGATAGGCCGTCTGAAAAGATTATGAACTCGGTAAAGCATAATATTCTCGAACAAGCCAAACGCACGGGCGGGCAGGTAACTGCTTTGCGCGAGCAAGTGCTTGATATTATTTTGCAGCAAAGCGGTGTAATCAAAGCTTATACCGTTTTGGCACAGATGCAGCAGCAAAGCGAGGGTGTTGTCGCACCGCCTACCGCTTACCGCGCATTGGATTTTTGGGCGGAGCAAGGCGTGCTGCATAAGGTCGCTGCGGTAAACGGTTATGTATTGTGCAGTCATGCCCGCCACCAATGTGACCACCATTGTCATGATGGTGGTAGTGCGGCGCGCCACAGTGCGTTTATTTTGGTGTGTACCGAGTGCGGCTCGGTAGACGAGCAAACTTTAAGCCGCGAATGGGCGGCTTTGTGCGAAGGTGTGGCTGCCAGCGGCTTTGCCTTGAAAGAAGAACACGTCGTATTAACAGGAATCTGCAAACAATGTCAGTGAAAAAAACCAAAGTACATTTGATTTCCGGCTTTTTGGGTACGGGTAAAACCACCGCATTGAAAAGCTTGATGGCGCAAAAAGACCCTGCCGAAAAATGGGTAATTATCGTCAACGAATTCGGTGAAATCGGTATTGATGGTGCCGTATTGAGTGATAACGGCATACCTGTCGCCGAAATAGCAGGCGGTTGTTTATGCTGTGTCGCAGGCCCTCAAATGAGCAATACGGTTCAAAAAATGTTGCGCGATACCGCCCCCGACCGCTTAATGATTGAGGCCAGCGGTTTGGCTCATGCCGCCAGTGTGATTGACGAGCTTAAAGCACCTCCTTTGGATCAGAGTTTGGAAATCGCTGCTGTATTTACCGTGGTTGATCCGCGTCAGTTTGTTAATCCTGATTACGCCATGCAGGCATTGTATAAAGACCAAATCGGCGTATGCGATATTTTGGTAGCGAGTAAAACCGATTTGTGCACACCCGAAACGATGGCTGAATTCCGCGAAAAAGCCGCCAAACTGTTTCCGCCTAAAGCTTTAGTAGCCGAGGTTGAAAACGCACAGATGGATATTGCCTGGCTGGACACGCCGGTAATTGAGAAATCACGTTACCGCCTTAAAGCATTGCCTGATAATACGATGGGTTTCCAGTCGCAAGGTTTTACATTTCCGGCAGGGCAAGACTTTGACGGCGAAAGGCTGACTAATTTCTTCAATGATTTGCCTAAGATGACCGAAGGCTTGGTGCGTGCCAAAGGCGTATTCCAAGTATTGGGTACATGGGTATGGCTCAATTGGGTGGACGGGCAATGGGGTGCAAATCAGGTTTCGTGGCGGAGGGACAGCCGTTTCGAGCTGATTGCCAAATCGTTTGATGCCGATTTAATCGAGAAAAAACTTACCGAAGCTTTGGAATAAGCGAGGTAGCCTGCTCCAATGATGGGCAACAACCTTTCCATAGCATATTTAACAAAGCCGTCTGAAAACTATTTTTCAGACGGCTTTGTTAACGGAAAAGCAAGAAGTTTTTGAGGCGGATTGTGCAATGTTTTCGTATCGTTCATATAATCGTGTAAAGCATTGAAAAATTATGTGTCAAAGGATTTTCAGGTATTTATTTGTATTGACAAGCATCTTGACGCTTCATATAGTGCAAACATTCAGTGTTGTAATGATCTAGTAAATGTTATCGAAATAATTATTTTCAGATTCATTAATCTCTGAGTGAAAATCGGGTCAAGTTGCGGTAAACCGCTTGAATGGCCTTATGTAAAGTGCTTTTGATAAGGAGCCACCAAGATGTCTAAGTTTGAACTGAGTAAAAACGATGCAGGCCAATTTCACTTCAATTTTTTGGATGACAAAGATAAAACCATCCTACGCAGTGAGCAATACAGTACGAAAGCCGCTGCACAAAACGGCATCGAATCAGTACGGAAAAACGCGGCGAACGAAGCACGTTATGAGCTAAAAGAAACCAGTTCAGGTAAATTTTATTTCAACCTCAAAGCAGCCAATGGTCAAGTTATCGGCAGCAGCAGTATGTATGCAAGTGGTGATGCTCGTGAAACTGCAATCGCCGTATTGAAAAGCGGAGCGGCCAATGCAGGTGTGGTAGAGGATATGTAACCGATTTTGTAAGCAGGTAAGGCCGTCTGAAATCACCATGATTTTCAGACGGCCTTGGTATGTAGGATTTACCGTATTTCGCCATACAGCCTAATATCGGCTATAATCCGCCTATATATTTACCTAAGAAAGACAGACACTATGCCTCGTTTTTATCCGCATCCGATTATTGCCCGCGAGGGTTGGCCGTTTATTACCGCAGGGTTGGTTCTCAGTTTGCTGGTAACTGCCTGTGCCGGTTGGTGGTCGCTGCCGTTTTGGTTCTTTACCGTGTTTGCACTGCAATTTTTCCGTGATCCTGCACGAGATATTCCCCAAGAACCCGATGCAATCTTGGCACCTGCCGACGGCCGCATTGTAGTCGTGGGTAAGGCAACCGACCCCTACCGTCAGGTAGAGGCGTTGAAAATCAGCGTATTCATGAATGTTTTCAATGTACATTCGCAACGCTCGCCGGTAGACGGGGAAGTTACCCGCGTACAATACCACCCGGGTCAGTTTTTGAACGCCGCTTTGGATAAAGCCAGTACCGATAATGAGCGTAATGCCGTATTGGCAACGACTGCCAGCGGTCGCGAAATCACATTCGTACAAGTTGCCGGTTTGGTAGCACGCCGTATCTTATGCTATGTGAAAGTGGGCGATAAGTTAAATCGGGGTGGCCGTTACGGCTTTATCCGTTTCGGTTCGCGGGTAGATGTGTATTTGCCGCTGGATGCCGAACCTTTAGTCGCTATCGGTGATAAAGTCAGTGCCAGCAGCACCATTATCGCCCGTTTGCCGTTGAGTACGCCTGAAGCTGCCGCTCCGCAGGCAGAGGTTGCCGCCGCCGAAGCCGGTTTGATGCCGATCGAAAGTGAGGAGGCTACCGATGCTGCCGAAGTTTCTGCCGAAAACGTTGAAGTGGTTGAAAAGCCCGAAGCAGCGGGCGAACAGGAAATGATTGAAGATGTGGCGGCCAAAGTGCAAGCAGCCGTAGACAAGCAGTTTGATAAATAATCCGGTTAATCATTGGAAACGGTTTTCAGACGGCCTGAAAACCGTTTTTTGTTTTATCTGGTAATGGTATATGATTAATACGGTTATGTAATGCTTGATTGATAGCCGCCAAACAGGCTTGTTACAGATAATTGTTTTGTCTTTATCGGTATTGCGCCAAAGAAAGCAGGCCGCCTGAAAAAAAGGAAATATTTTGAGTCGAAAACCTTCTTTATTCCAAATCGACAAATCACTTAGCAAGCCCGAACGGGTTATGTTGGTAGGTGTGATGTTGAGTACCGATTATTCCGGTGCAAACGAAACGCGCGAGCGTGATTTTGAAGCCGCCGTGGCAGAAGCTGCCGATTTGGTACGCGCCACCGGCGGTGATTTGGTGCGGATAGAAACCGCAAAACGCGAACGGGCGCAGAGTGCTTTTTTTGTCGGTACGGGTAAAGCCGAAGAGCTGGCAGAGCAAGTTCGCCTGCATGAAATCGAGCTGGTGGTGTTTAACCACGAACTCACGCCCACCCAAGAGCGGAACTTGGAAAAAGTCCTGCAATGCCGTGTGTTGGATAGAGTAGGGCTGATTTTGGCCATTTTTGCCCAACGGGCGCAAAGCCAAGAGGGTAAGTTGCAAGTCGAGCTGGCACAATTAAGCCATTTGAGCGGCCGTTTGGTACGCGGTTACGGGCATTTGCAAAGCCAAAGAGGCGGTATCGGCCTGAAAGGGCCGGGTGAAACACAGCTCGAAACCGACCGCCGTTTGATTAATGTCCGCATTACCGCACTGAAACGACAGCTGGAACAAGTGAAAAAACAACGTGCGACCCGCCGAAAATCCAGAATGTCGGGTAGCCTGCCCACGTTTGCGTTGGTCGGTTATACCAATGCCGGAAAATCCAGCTTGTTTAACCGTCTCACCAAGGCTGATGTGCTGGCGAAAGACCAGCTTTTCGCCACGCTGGATACCACCGCGCGGCGGCTTTATCTTTCGCCAGAGGCAAGCGTTATCCTTACCGATACGGTAGGTTTTGTACGCGATTTACCGCACAAACTGGTTTCTGCTTTCTCGGCAACGCTGGAGGAAACCGCTTTGGCCGATGTTTTGTTGCATGTAGTGGATATTTCCCATCCGCATTTCGAACGGCAGATGGATGATGTGAACGAGGTGCTGAAAGAAATCGGCGCACACGAGATCCCTCAATTGGTGGTCTACAACAAAATCGACCTGCTGCCCGGAAAAGAGCATCAAGCAGGCATATTGCGCGACCACGAAGGGCGTGCGGCGGCGGTTAATATTTCCGCAGTAAACGGTGATGGTTTGGATGATTTGCGTGTGGCTATGGTGGAGTATGTCGCACTAAAGCAGGATAGGAAGTAACTTCTATACCTCGAAAATATTGTTTATTGGGATAATATGTATGATAGCTTTATTTTTATTGGTTTGTAGTAGTCGGTAGGCATAAGCCGTAGCCGAATATTTGCCTATTATAAAGGCCGTCTGAAAATATCGTTTTCAGACGGCCTTTATGATGATTGCGATATACGTGGCTTGCTTAATTTTCTTCTTCGTCGCCGTAGTATTTCACGCCGATTTTAATCGGCGGGCGGCCTTGCGATTTGCGGTGGTGGTTGGTATCGCGCAGCGAGTAGGCGCAGCCGCAGTATTCTTGTTGGTAGAAGTGTTCGCGTTTGCTGATTTCAATCATGCGTGCGCTGCCGCCACCCTTGCGCCAGTTGTATTCCCAGTAGGTAAGGCCGGGGTATTTTTCGGCGGCGCGTACACCGCAATCGTTGATTTGGTTCATGTTTTTCCAGCGTGATATGCCTAAGCTGCTGGTGATGACGGGGAAACCGTTTTCATGGGCGTAGAGGGCGGTTCGCTCGAAACGCATATCGAAACACATGGTGCATCGGCGGCCGCGCTCGGGATCCATTTCCATACCTTTGGCGCGTTCGAACCAATTATCGACATCGTAATCGGCATCGATAAATGGAATACCGTGTTTTTCGGCAAAAGCGATATTTTCGTTTTTGCGGATTTCGTATTCTTTTTTTGGGTGGATATTGGGGTTGTAGAAATAGATGGTAAAGTCGATGCCAGAAGCCAGCATAGCTTCCATCACTTCGCCGGAGCAGGGGGCGCAGCAGGAGTGCAGCAGCACTTTTTTATGACCGCCGGGCGGAATCAGTGTGGGGCGTTCGAAAGCTTTTTCGTTGGTATTGTCGCTCATAATAGTGTGTGTTTCAGACGGCTTCACAACCGTGCAAATAATGGGATAAAGGCCGTTATTTTAGCAGATTGCTATGTTAAGTGTTGTGTTATAAACCCATGGCGTGTTTGATTAAGCGGTTTTTCAGCGGAGCGGCGGCATTGACCAGATTCAGGCCGGTATTGCGCAGCCAAGGCAGGGCGGGCAGATTTTGTTCGCCGAAAAGTTTGAACAAGCCGTCGCAGCCGAGCTGCATGGTGCGGACGGGCTCAAGGCGGTTTTGTGCGTAGCGTTTCAGCACTTGGTGTGCGCCGATATCAGGCAGACCGTTGCTGATTTTGGCAAATTCGATAACATCGCCGAAGCCGAGATTCACACCTTGGCCGGCCAGCGGATGGATGGTATGGGCGGCATCGCCTATCAGCATAACCCTTTGGGCAATGGTACTTTCGGGACGGCGGAGAATTAGGTTGAAGGCGAAGGCGGGTGAAAGCGGGGAAAGCTGCCCGAGAGCATATTCGCCTTGCCGGGTAACGGCATTGGCTAATTCTTGGGGAGATAAGGCGGTGAGTTTTTCCGGTTCGGCAGTACTCCAAACAATGGAGATTTTGTTGTCCGGCAGGGGGAGGTAGGCTAAAACTTCACCGTTTTTAAACCATTGGTAGGCCGTACCATGGTGGTTTTTTTCAGTGTGGAAGTTGGCGACTACGCCGTGGTGGTTGTAGGCATCTTCGCGCGTTTGGATACCTGCTTGGTTGCGTACCCATGAATTGGCGCCGTCTGCCCCGATAATCAGGCGGGTGTTGAGACGTTGGCCGTTTTGCAGGGTCAGGATGGCTTTTTCGTTGTCGGTTTCTATAGCGGCGGCAGGCTCGCTGATGACGGGAATGCCTAGAGCCTCGATTTGCCGCCATAAGGCTGCAAGCAGCCAACGGTTTTCAGCGATGCTCGTGAGGCGTTCGGAATGGATATCCGCGGCATTGAATTCGATACGCCCGCCGTTGTCGCCGCGTACGTCCATACGGGCAACGGCTTGGATGCGGCTTTCAGACGGCCATGCGCCGAGAGATTGCAAGAATGCTTGGTTGGCGGGGCTGATGGCATAAATACGCGCGTCCCACCCTTGTTGCAAAGCAATTTCATCGGTAGATGGCGGACGGATTTCAAGTAGGCCGACTTCGCGGTTTTGGCGTTTGAGGCCAACGGCCATGGCTGCGCCGACCAATCCTCCGCCGATAATCAGGGTATCGTAAACAGTTTGCATCATCATCACTTTTCAGACGGCCTTGAGCTGCATATCCATATGCGGTATGCCGTCTTCAAGGTATTCGGTGGAAACGGGTGTAAAACCTAATGATTTATAAAAATCAATCAGGTAGCTTTGTGCCTGAATGGCAATTACAGTTTGGGGCCAGCGGTTACGGCAGACGGCGATGGCCTGCTGCATCAGGTTTCGCGCCATGCCTTTACCTCTGTATTTGGGCGCGGTAACCACGCGGCCGATAGCGGGTATACCTTGGCTCGGGGGGAGAATACGGGCATAAGCGGCGAGCTGTTGGCCGTCTTGAATCAGAAGGTGTAGTGCTTGGAAATCTTTTTCACCGTCCGGGTCTTGGTAGGGGCATTCTTGTTCGACAACAAACACACGGCTGCGTAAGGCCAATATGGAATATAGCTCGTGGATACTGAGTTCGTGAAAGCAGCACAAAACAGTTTGCATATTATCGGGCTTTCTTTAAATGTTTGCTTACAAACCGAAAATCAGCTGTTCGGTAAATTTTTTGCGGGCGGCAGGCAAACTGTCGAGCAGGCTCATGATGCCGCCGCGCCCGAGTTTGAGCAAGGCGTCGGGATGGTCAAACAGAGTAACCAGGCTGTGGGTAAAGCCGACGATCGCATGGGCGTCGAGACGTCTTCGGGCGGCATATTGTTGCGCCAGTTGATTATTGTTAAGGTTGGGATTGCTGCCGAAACACTGAGCTAATGCAAGGGCATCACGTACGCCCAAATTCAGCCCTTGTGCGGCAACGGGGTGCATGGTTTGTGCGGCATTGCCGATACAGATGACGCGGCCGCTGTAAACTTTATTGAGCTGTTTGAGTTGCAGTGGGAACACTGCCGCATCTCCGCGTGCTTTCAGACGGCCTAAACGGTTGCCGAAAGCATTTTCGAATACCCGGGCGAAGTCGTCAAACGGCATATCCGCCAATGACCGGGCATCAGCGGGGGAACGTGTCCACACCAGCCGGTAGGCTTGGTGGTAGGGCAGTAGGGCAAAGGGGCCGTCATCGGCAAAGCGTTCGTATGCGGTGCCGTTGTTGCCTTGCTCGAATTCCAAAGTGGTAACTAAGGCGGATTGGCGGTAATCGTAGCTGTGGCGGCGAAGGCCGGGAAGATTATCTGTAAGGTGGCCGCCTTCCGCCAGAATGACCCAATCGGCGGTGATGCTGTGGGTATGGCCGTTTTGTTCGATATCCAGTTCGGCAAAACGGCTGAGGGTGCGGACTTGCCGTACGGGCGTTTGCCATAAAACGGGTAATCGTTGGGCAGACAGCGCATCGGTGCATGCTTGCATAATCACGGCGTAATCAACAGTACGTCCTAAGGCTGCGACGCCCATATCTTCAGCACGCAAGAGGGTGCGGCCGAATACGCCTTGTTGTGAAATGTGTACGTCGGTAATGGGTGTACCCTCTGCCGATGAGAGTTTTACGCCTGCATCTTCGAAAGCGCGCACGCTGTTAAATGATAAAGCCAGTGTGCGCCTGTCGCGGATGACCGCATTTTGGGGCCTTGCTTCTACCAATAATACCTGATGCCCCGAACGCTGTAATGCCAAGGCCGCCAATACGCCCACCGGGCCTGCGCCGATAACGGCAATTTGGGTATGAGTGGGAATAGTTTGCATAATTTGGTGCCTCGGGTTTCAGATGGCCTTTATTTTAGCGGATTTACGGCGGCGGTTAAACGGCTGGATAGCGGTTGCGTAAAAGATACTGCTAGGTTGTTTTATTTGATTTTGAACGTTTTTTGCCACACAACACTGGTTTTAATATTAATGTAAAGATTAGGCCGGTATTGGCGAGTGTTATAGGCTATGAAATTAAAGCGATATTTTTATTTTGTGTGTGCGGTTCGGGTATCAATGCCCCCTTGTAAGCCGAAATATCCGTTTATATTTAAATAGGTAAAAACGGCGGGCGATGAGAGAAATAGCTTGCTTAGGGCATGCGAATGAGGTAGAAACCAACTTGTCTATTTACGATTCATAACAAAATTATAAATATTTTGTATTTATGTTAATAATGTTGTGGGGAATAAATAGATAACGGCAATTGAAGCCGTTACCGGACCCCGAAACGGATTTAGGGGCGTCAATATTCATTTTTTAGGAAAAGAGAGCATTATGTTGGAATTCGTTAATATGCTCAACAGATGGGTTTGGAGCCCTGCGCTGATTTATTTGTGCTTGGGGGTGGGATTGTATTTTTCTATCCGTACCCGTTTTTTACAATTACGCCACTTACGGCAAATGATCAAATTGCTGTTTGACGGTAAAAGTAGTGATGAAGGTGTTTCATCGTTTCAGGCTTTGGCTATGTCGCTGGCAGGGCGTGTCGGCACGGGTAATATTGCCGGCGTTGCAACCGCCATTACTTTCGGTGGTCCGGGTGCTTTGTTTTGGATGTGGGCGGTGGCGTTTTTAGGTGCCAGCACGGCATTTGTCGAGTCTGCATTGGGACAAATTTATAAAGAAAAGCAAGATGGCGAATACAGGGGCGGTCCGGCTTATTATTTTGAAAAAGGCCTGGGGCAGACTTGGTACGGTATTTTGTTTGCTATCTCGGCTATTTTGGCATGTGGTTTGCTGTTGCCGGGCGTGCAGGCTAATTCGATTGCCGATAGTATGAGCAATGCTTTGGATGTGCCCCAATCGGTTACTGCCGCCATTATCGCCATTTTGTTAGGCTTCATTATTTTCGGCGGTGTAAAACGTATCGCCAAAGCGGCAGAAATCATCGTTCCCTTTATGGCTTTGGCTTATATTATTGTGGCAGTGGTGATTGTGTTGTTGCATATCCATGATTTGCCAAAAGTACTTACACTAATTTTTGAATCCGCTTTCGGCTTGCATGCAGGATTTGGTGCCATGATCGGTTTGGCAATCCAATGGGGTGTGAAACGCGGTGTATACTCAAATGAGGCGGGCCAAGGTACCGGACCGCATCCTGCGGGTGCCGCGAATGTGAGCCATCCGGCCAAACAGGGTTTGGTACAAGCTTTTTCAGTATATATCGATACCTTGTTTGTGTGCTCGGCTACAGGTTTTATGTTGCTGGTTACCGGTATGTATAACGTTGTAAAACCTGATGGTTCGGGTTTTGTGTACCAAGGTGTTCCCAGTTCGAGCATTCAGGCCGGCGCAGGTTATACGCAAACCGCTATGGAAAGTATTATGCCCGGCTTCGGCTCTGTTTTCGTGGCATTGGCATTGTTTTTCTTTGCCTTTACTACGATTATGGCTTATTACTATATCGCCGAAACCAATATCAAATATCTGAGTAGCAAAATTAAAATGGATTGGGCGATTACGTTACTGAAAATCGGCATCATTGTAGTAGTGGTATACGGTAGCGTGAAAACAGCCGAATTGGCTTGGGGCTTGGGTGACTTGGGCGTCGGCTTGATGGCTTGGCTGAACATTATCGGTATTCTGTTCCTGCAAAAGCCTGCTTTGGCTTGCTTGAAAGACTACGAGCGTCAGTTGAAAGAGGGTAAGGATCCGATGTATGTTCCCGAAGAAAATGGCGTACATTTAAATACCGAGCTGTGGGCTGAGATCCGCCGTAAGTTTACCCAACAGGCCGATTCTTCTAAAGACAATAAATAATCAATTTTCTGTTGTAAGTTGTAATCTGCAATCCCGCCGGATAAATACGGCGGGATTTTTCATGAATGTTTTGGGTGAAGAAAAAGAGATGTTTGGTTTGCTCCAACCGATTATTTGTGCGGATATGATTTTATGTCGTCTGAAAATCGAGTAAGCGGTTGATATTGTTTTCAGTGTGTTCGGCCAGTTCAGCTAAAGAAATTCCGCGTAGGAGCGCTACGGTTTCGGCAATACGGCGCAAGTTGGCGGGTGTGTTGGTTTGTTTAGGGAGCATAAAGGGGCTGTCGGTTTCAAGAACGATATGCTCGAGAGAAAGTTCGGTTGCCGCTTGCTGGGCTTTTTTTGCATTGGGATTGAATAAAAGTGAGCCGATTCCGATTAAGAGGCCGCAATCTATCAGGCGGCGGGCTTCTTCCAAGCTGCCGGAAAAGGCATGGGCAATCCCGCCGTAACTGTGGCGTACGGTTTTGAGTGCAGAAACCAAAGCTTCTGTGGATTTTAGGTTATGTAGAATCACAGGGCGGCGGTATTGCCCGGCTAATTCGAGCTGGTGTCGCAGTAGTTTGGTTTGCCGCCGACGTGCGTTCGTATCAGGGCTTCCATATTGGAAATCCAGCCCGACTTCACCTACAAGTGCATAGGGGTATTTGCTAAGTAGTTTTTCGAGCTGTTGCAGGTGGTCGGGTAAGGTACTATTCGTAAACCAAGGATGAATGCCGAAAGCGGTATGAATTTGCGGATATATGTTGAGAGTGGCGACGGAATTAAAATCACCGTGATGGGTAGAGGGAACGATAAAGCGGCAAATACCGGCTTCCGCCGCTTGCTGCATAACGGTATCCAGTTTGGGTAATATTGCTTTGTCTGCAAGATGGCAGTGAGAGTCGGTAAACATATCAAATACTTAACTGGGGGTGAATGTTTCAGCCTTTGAAAAAGGCCATTACGGTCAGCATACCCAGCAATGTGAGTAGTAGGGAACCGAAAAGATGCAGGGAGATAGTTGTAAATGCAGCCATCCAACGATGCATTTGCAGCATATTGATGATTTCGAGCGAAAAACCTGAAAAAGTAGTCAAACTACCGAGAAAGCCGGTTATTAGTAGTAGCCGCCATTGCGGGGGAAGCAAATCGGTATATTGTATGAGTGCGGCAGCGATACCGATTATATAGGCGCCGATCCAATTGGCCGCCAAGGTGCCTAGCGCCAGGTACGAAAGCGTATCAGCAAGCCACAAACCCAAGGCCCAGCGTATTACGGCGCCGGTTGCGGCACCGGTGGAAATGAGGAGGAGGTTGGTCAATATAGGCATGGTATGGGATAAATAATAGGCAACCGCTTACGGCTGCCTATTTTAGCGCACTATGCAAATGTATAGAAACGCCGTTTGTTTGCTTTGGTTGAAAACAACCTGCAATTATCAGCGTTCCAAATGCAGAAACTGCATATGCCGTTCATACTGGCTCAGAATATCGATGATAATTTGCTCTTTGGTATAGCCGACAATGTCATAATCTTGGCTGCCTTCGCTTAGGAAAACTTCGGCACGGTAGTATTTTTCCTGCTCTTTCGAGGGAGATAAATTACCTGCTTGCCCTAGGGCGAAAACCGGTTTAATGGCTTCGACCAAACGAACCTCATACAGAAAATCAACCTCTTCGCCGTGCAGTACTTCAAGTTTGAGGCGGTGGTTGGTTTTATCTTGCGAGAGGCGGGAGTCAATACCTTTGTTTTGCAGTTCGTGTGCCACTTCAAGCATGGCGGGTTGTAAGGTTTTTACCATAAAACGTAATGCGGTTTTGGCGCTCGGGAAGTTAACCAAGCGGTTAAGCCGATTGCGCCAGTTTTGGCCGTTATCCAGTACGAACGCTTTATCCACTTGATTCGCTTTCCGTTTGTTGCCTTCTTGGCGCAGGCTTTTCCACATGGAAACCATATACACCACCAAAATCAGCGAGAACGGAAGTCCTGCCACAACGGATACTGATTGCAAGGATGAGAAACCTCCTGCAAACAGAAGCCCGAGCGTAATCAGACCGGTTGCGGCGGCCCAAAATAAGCGCAGCCAAATCGGAGCATCTGTATCGTTGGAAAGGTTTTTCGAGCTTAAATTGGCCAAAACCAAGGCTCCCGAGTCGGCTGAGGTTACGAAGAAAATCAGCCCGATAATGACACCCAAACTGGACCAAAGGCTGGCCATAGGGTAATGCTCAAACAGTAAAAACATCCCCATTGCAGGCTCTTCACCCACCATTTTTGCCAAATCGGCCGCTTGGCCGCTATTGACTAAGTCGATGGCGCTGTTGCCGAAAATTGAAAACCACGCAAAGATAAAGCCCAGCGGAATAAACATTACGCCGAATACAAATTCTCGTAAGGTGCGTCCGCGTGAAATACGGGCGATAAACAGGCCGACAAACGGTGCCCATGCCACCCACCATGCCCAGAAGAAGATAGTCCACCAAGATTTCCATTCCGCACCTTTTTCCCCTTCGTAGGCATAAACCTGAAAGGTTTTGTTAACGATGTTTTGAAAATAGTAGCCGATGTTGTCTACCAGTCCGTTAAGTAGGAAGACGGTTGGCCCCATCACCAGTAGTGCAATCAATAAACCGGTGGCGCCCAGCATATTGATTTCGGACAAACGGCGGACGCCTTTTTCTACGCCCGACATAGCCGATAAACCGGCTGCAACCACTACACAGATAATAATGGCCGTCTGAACCGTTTTACTGGTTTCGATGCCGAAAACATGAGTGAGACCGGCATTGGCTTGTAATACACCGATACCCAAACTGGTAGCGATACCCAGTAAGGTACATACTACCCCGAAAATATCTACGGTATTACCCAGCCAGCCGTTTGCATAACGTGAGCCAAATACCGGTACCAATGCGCTGCGCAGTGCAAGCGGCATATTTTTGCGATAGGAGAAATAGGCCAAAGCCATACCGATTAGCGCGTATATGCCCCAACCATGCAAACCCCAGTGCAGAAAGGTTTGTGCCATGGCAGCGCGGGCGGCTTCAGGCGTGCTTCCTTCGCCGATATTCGGAGTGAGGTAATGAGTGAGCGGTTCGGAAACGCCGAAAAACAACAAATCAATACCGATACCCGCCGAAAAAAGCATGGCGGCCCAAGCAAGAAAGGGGAAGTCGGGCTTATCTTGATCTTGTCCGAGTTTGATGTCGCCGTAGCGGGAAAAACCGACAAACAGAGAAAAAATACCGTAAGCGGCGACAACCAGCATGTAGTACCAACCGAAGTGGTCGGATACCCAGCGTAGAGAGTTACCTAATACGGCCTCGCCGGCAGCAGGAAACAAAATAGTAAATAGAATCAGCGCGATTGTTAGCGCTGAAGAGGCAAGGAAAACGGTTTTATTGACTTGTAACGTTTGTCCTGTGCCGGATGACGGGGTACTGTGCATAGCTCATTCTCCTTGTGTGTACCCGGGCGGCTTGCGTAAAGCCGCCCTCAGGGTGCTTAGTTTTCTTCTTCTTTTTTTGCATTTTGCTGTTGGCGTTTTTCTTCATACACCGCTTGCTGTGCCAATACCGAACCTTCGGGGGCTTCTGAGGTTTGCCCCTGTTCCCACGGCGAATTGTGCGGTACTTCTTCAATGTGGATGGTTTTCAGTGAATAGTCGGGTTGGTAATACAAATCGTATTTGGCAGCTTTGATGGTAGAGAGCATGATGAGGCTCATAATTACCAACAGGGGCGCTCCGGCAAAAATAGAGGCCGTCTGAAGAGTAGACAAGTCGCCGATAAACATTAATACGGCAGGCATGAGACACAAGGTAAATGCCCAAAATAAGCGGTTCCAACGATGGGGTTCGTCGTCTACCTCATGTTGCACAACCGAAGCCAGAATGTAGGAAATGCTGTCAAAAGTGGTTGCGGTAAATAAAACGGCCAATACGGTGAACACAGCGATCACTATTTTAGGCATAGGCAGGGTATTGAGTACGGCGAAGATGGTTGTGGTAGCACCTTGGCTGTTGAGTGTACCGACAACATCCAGCGCGCCGCTTAATTGCATATAAAGCCCGTAGTTGCCCAAAATAATGAAAAATACCGCACAGCCGAGTGATCCGAAAAAGATAGAGCCGACGGCCATTTGTCGAATGGTGCGGCCTTTGGAAATTTTGGCGATAAAGAGGCCGATAGTCGGAGCGAATACTAACCACCATGCCCAGTAGAATACCGTCCAGTCTTGCGGGAATCCGGTATTTTTAAAGCCGTAATCGGTAAATTTGCCGAATGCTTCCGTCCAAGTCATCATCGTGACCATTTGGGTGAGGGAGCGTCCGAGGCTTTCCAAACCGGTATCCAAGATAAATGTCGTCGGCCCGGCCAGTAGTACAAATATCAGTAGGGCAATGGCCAAATAGAAATTGATATTGGATAAAAACTGAATGCCGCTACGAAGCCCCTGATAGGCGCTGTAGGCAAAAATCATGGTAGTTACCAGTAAGACAACCAATTGGGTAGTGATATTGCTGGGTACGTTAAATAATTCATGCAGTCCTTCGGTAATCATCGGAGAGGCCAAACCTAAAGTGGTGGCACCGCCGCCTATCATGCCGAAAATAAAGAAGATGTCTACCATTTTGCCCCAATTGCTTTTGGTAAATTTTTCCCCGAAAAGCGGCATCAGGCTCTGGCTGACTTTTAAAATCGGTGAGTTACGCACATGGGCGAAATAAGCGATGGAAATAGCGGGTACCAAGTAAATTGCCCAAGCTACGGGTCCCCAGTGGAACAAACCGTAAGTAGACGCCCAGCGTATGGCTTCGGGTGTGGCAGGTTCGATTCCGAAGGGCGGGCCTTGGTAGTAGTAGACCCATTCCAAAATACCCCAATACATAATACTGGCGCCGATGCCGCCGCAGAACATCATTGCAGCCCACGAGCCGGTTTTGAATTCGACATCATCTTCAGGCTTGCCCAGTTTGATATTACCGATATCCGAAGTGCAGATATAAATCACGAAAATCAGTGCTAACGCACCGAATGCCAAATAGGCACCGCCGAATTTATGGGTAACGAATTGCTTGGTTTGAGCCACCCAATCGGCTCCTTCGGCAGGAAACAGTACCAAAGGTATGGTAACGCCCAATACAATCAGCAATACGCCGAAAAAAGTAAATTTATCAATACGGGTATTGGGTTGTGAAGAGGAGGGGCGGGGTTTGAAGTTTTTATCGGAATCAAACATACCGAGGTGTTTATAAGTGGTTTGTTTGACCTGCTTATATGTTCTCTGAGGAGAAGTGTCGTGTTTCGTCATACATGACTTCCTTATTTTATAGCCGTTTCAGACGGCCTTATCGTTTGGCGGCACCACGCACCGGAACACCGTTGGCAACGTAATAGGCGGCATTGGATTTCGGCAGCGGTGTGCGGCCGCGGATTTGGTCGGCAATTTTTTCAGCCAGCATGATTGTGGTGGCATTCAGATTGCCGGTAATGATGTCGGGCATAATGGATGCGTCGACTACACGTAAAGCTTCTATACCGTGTACGCGCCCTTGACTGTCTGTTACCGCTTCGTTGCCTTCACCCATCGCACAGGTACAGGAAGGGTGGTAAGCGGTTTCCGCGTGGTTACGCACATATTCGTCCAATTCGGCATCACTTTGCAGATGCTCGGGCGGTGTAATGGCTTTGCCGCGGTAAGGATCTAAGGCCGGTTGGTTCATGATTTCGCGGGTGATGCGGATAGCGGCGCGGAACTCTTCCCAGTCTTGCTCGTGACTCATGTAGTTGAACAAAATACTCGGGTGTTCTGCCGGGTTGCGCGACTTGAGTTTTACACGGCCGCGGCTGAGAGAGCGCATTGAGCCGACGTGTGCTTGGAAACTGTGGGATTTGCTGGCGTTGCGCCCGTCGTAACGGACTGCGATGGGCAAAAAGTGGTATTGGATATTCGGCCAAGCGAATTTTTCATCGCTGCGGATGAAGCCGCCGCCTTCAAAATGGTTGGTCGCACCCAAGCCGGTGCCGTTAAACAGCCACTCCGCACCGATGGCGGGTTTGTTCCACCACTGTGTGGCAGGGGCAATGGATACCGGTTGAGTACATTCGTACTGCATATAAAGTTCGAGATGGTCTTGCAGGTTGTTGCCCACTCCCGGTAAATCCAATATTTCGGTGATGCCTGCCTCTTGCAGCCATTCCCCCGGGCCGATGCCGCTGCGTTGCAAAATCTGCGGCGAGGCAATCGCACCCGCACACAAAATTACTTCGCGGCGCGCTTCGACACTGTGCATTTGCTTTTGATGTTCGAAACGCACACCACGGACACGTTTGCCGTCAAATAGAATAATATCCGTAAGCGCGCCGGTAAGAATGGTTAGCCGCTCGCGGTGTTTTGCCATGTCAAGATAGCCGCGGGCGGTGGAAGAACGGCGGCCGTTTGGCGTAACGAAGCGGTCCATCGGTCCGAAGCCTTCTTGTTGGTAGCCGTTCAAATCGTCGGTACGAGGGTAGCCGGCATCTACACCGGCTTGAATCATGGCTTCAAACAGGGGATTAGTACCGGGCTTGGCGGTGGTAACGTGTATCGGGCCATCAGCGCCGTGATAGGTGTTTTCTCCCGCATCACGGTGTTCGGCTTTTTTGAAATAGGGCAGACAATCGAGATAGCTCCAGTTTTCCAGCCCCGGTTTTTTTGCCCAGTGGTCGAAATCAAGTGCGTTGCCGCGGATGTAACACATGCCGTTAATCAGAGATGAACCGCCCAAACCCTTGCCGCGGCCGCAATCCATAATACGGTTGTTCATAAACGGCTCGGGATCGGTTTTATAACCCCAGTTGTAGGTTGTGCCTTGCAGCGGCATGGCGAGTGCGGCCGGCATTTGGGTACGAAAATCAAAACGGTAGTCGGGCAAGCCGGCTTCAAGCAGCAGCACGGAAACATTTTCGTCTTCGGTAAGCCGTGCGGCCAATACATTGCCTGCGCTGCCGGCACCGATGATGATGTAGTCGTAAGCGGATTTGAGAGTCATGGTTATCCCTTTTGGGTGTTTCAGACGGCCTTTCAGCCTATAAGGGCATATAAAACTATTTATACAGGCCGTCTGAAAAGATAATGGAAAGGCAGGCTGCCCGGCGATATTTCAGACGGCTTTAAAACACCGACTGATAATTGCCCAAATCCACCAATACAGATTTGGTTTGCGTGTAGTGCATCAAAGTTTGGATACCGTTTTCACGGCCGATGCCGGATTGTTTGTAGCCACCCACAGGCATTTGTGCGGGTGATTCGCCCCAAGCGTTAATCCAGCAGATACCTGCCTGAATTTGGCCGATGATACGGTGGGCGCGTTGGAGATTGGGAGTTACCACCCCGGCGGCCAAGCCGTATCCGGTGTCGTTGGCGCGGTTAATCGCTTCCTCTTCGGTGGTGTAGATCAGAATGCTCATCACAGGGCCGAAAATTTCTTCGCGGCAGATGGTCATATCGTCAGTGCAGTTGCCGAATACGGTTGGGGCGACATAAGCGCCGTTTTCCAAACCGTTTGTTTTCAGACGGCCTCCGCCTGTTAATAAAACAGCTCCCTCGGCCTTGCCTTGTTCGATATAGGACAATACTTTTTCCATGTGTGCGAAGCTGGCCAGAGGGCCGAAATTGGTATCGGGATCAAGCGGATCGCCGACACGGATACGTGCTACGCGGGATAACACGGCAGCTTCGAATTCGGCTTGGCGCGATTGCGGGATGAAAACGCGCGTGCCGTTGGTACATACTTGGCCCGAGCTGTAAAAGTTGGCCATTACGGCAATATCGGCGGCCAAATCGATGTCGGCGTCTTCACAGATAATTAAAGGGGATTTGCCGCCCAATTCCATGGTGACTTCTTTTAATGTAGAAGATGCGGCTTGCGCCATCACTTTTTTACCCGTTGCCACGCCACCGGTAAAGGATACTTTGGCAATACCGGGGTGTTCGCTTAAGGCGGTGCCGACACGGTAGTCACCCTGTACGACATTGAATACGCCGTTAGGTAGGCCGGCTTCGGTGAATATTTCTGCCAGTTTCAGCGCCCCCAAAGGCGTAATTTCGCTGGGTTTGAATACCATGGCATTTCCCGCCGCAAGCGCCGGGGCGGCTTTCCACATGGCGATTTGGATCGGATAGTTCCAGGCACCGATACCCGCAACCACGCCTAGAGGCTCTTGACGGGTATATGCAAAAGCAGTTTCGCGCAAAGGTATTTGGCGGCCTTCTAGGGCTTGTGCCAATCCGGCGTAGTATTCGATAACATCGGCACCGGTAACGATATCGACGTATAAGGTCTCAGAGAGGGGCTTGCCGGTATCAAGTGTTTCTATCCGCGCAAGCTCATCATTGCGTTGGCGTAGGATTTCGACGGCTTTTAATAAGATACGGCTGCGCTCCACGGGCGTATAAGCCGCCCAAATTTTTTGGCCTTGGTGTGCGGTTTCGACGGCTTGGTTGATTTCTTCAGGTGTGCTTTGTTGTATGAGTGCCAAGGTTTCGCCGTTGGCGGGGTTGATGCTGGCAAAGGTTTCGGCTTGCGGATTGGCGGCGGTATAGCTGCCGTTGATGTAGGCGGTATGTAAGGTCATGGCTTCTGCTCCCTTTGTCCGGTGTTTTCAGATGGGGACCTTTACAAAAACAGTTATGCTGCACTGGCTGTTGAGTGTCGCAATAGTTTGAAGCGGCCATTCTTATCGACTATTTTTGTAAAAGTCTCTTGAATTTTGTGTATTTGAACCTGCTAAAAAATAGCAATGCAAATGAATGGTTTAAATTACCTTAACACAAGTTAATAGGGTGTGTCACATTCCTATGACATAAAAAGGCGTTTGTTTTGAATAGGATGGCTCGATTTTGCTGGAATGATTTTAAACAAAGGTTTTTTGAAATCAAATGGTTATTTTGAATTTTCAAGATATGGGGAGGCGGTTTGTGGGTGGGGTAAAAAGAATCGGCTGTTACCGCTTTTTTGAATTAATGAAAAATATTTTCTAGAAATTGGAGAAGGGTTAAGGCAATGCCGTCTGAAAAATTTCAGACGGCATTTGAAGTAAAATCATATTTTGAGAATTAGGATATGAAGATGCCTGAAGTTTGCAAGCTGATATACATAATATCGATTGTAAAATCATTGGACTCTCAGGCAGGTTTCAGACGGCATCATCATCCAAAGATTTGAGCCAGGCCAGTTTTTCGCCGATTTTGATTTCCAGTCCGCGTGGTACGGGCTGATAGAAGTCGGGCTCATCCAAACCCTCGGGCATATAGGTTTCTCCGGCGGCATAGGCGTTGGGTTCGTCGTGTGCATAGCGGTACTCGCGGCCGTAGCCCAATTCTTTCATAAGTTTGGTGGGCGCATTGCGCAAGTGGACGGGCACTTCGTCGCTGGAATTTTTTTTCACAAAATCGCGCATTTGGTTATAGGCTTTATAACCGGCATTGGATTTTGGAGCGGCGGCCAGATACAGCACGGCTTGTGCCAGTGCGAGTTCGCCCTCTGGCGAGCCTAAGCGTTCAAATGTTGAGGCGGCATCGTTGGCGATCTGCATTGCGCGCGGATCGGCCAGGCCGATGTCTTCCCAAGCCATGCGTATGATGCGCCGCGCCAGATAACGCGGATCCGCCCCGCCGTCTAGCATACGGCAAAACCAGTACAGGGAAGCATTGGGATGGGAGCCGCGCACGGATTTATGCAAGGCGGAAATTTGGTTGTAAAAGCTTTCGCCGCCTTTATCGAATCGGCGGATTTGCGTACCGAGGCTGTTTGCCAAAAAATCGGTGGAAAGCTCGGTAAGGTTTTGTGTTTTGGCGGCGCGAAGCAATTGTTCGAGCAGGTTGAGCAGACGGCGGGCGTCACCGTCGGCAGTGTGGACAAGCAAGTTTTGTGCTTCGGTTGTCAGCCTCATTCCCAGGTATTCCGGCAATACCAATACTTTTTTACATAGTTGGTTTAAGTCTTCGGGCGAAAGAGGCTGAAGGGTATAGACTTGCGCACGGCTAAGGAGGGCCGGGTTGACTTCAAACGAAGGATTTTCAGTAGTGGCGCCGATAAACGTAAGCAGGCCGTTTTCCACATAGGGCAGAAAAGCATCTTGCTGGGCTTTGTTGAAACGGTGCACTTCATCAACAAATAAAATCGTAGACTGCCCCTGCTGTAAGGCCAGTTCCGCTTTTTCAACGGCTTCACGAATGTCTTTTACACCTGAGAAAACGGCGGAAACAGGTAAAAATTTGGCATTGAAGCTTTGTGCGAGAATACGGGCCAGTGTGGTTTTGCCGACACCGGGAGGTCCCCATAGCAGCATAGAGTGAGGCTTGCCTCCTTCTATGGCCACACGCAAGGGTTTACCCATTCCTATAAGATGTTGTTGACCGATGACGTCGTCCAATGTTTGGGGGCGGAGACGTTCGGCCAGAGGAGCTTCAGGACTGCGGGAAAAAAGGTCGGACATAACTGTTTCCGTGGGCGGAAGAGATACAAAATTAATGAATTATAGCGCAAGCCCTACAGAGTTTTGAAAGGAAACAATCTTTTTTCAGACGGCCTTTTGCATAATTTCGATATGGCCGGCATAACTTATAGCCTTGCTTTGAAGCGTATTTCTGAAATGATAATGACCGGAATTATGTTGGTTTCGGTAGTTTTAAGGCAGCATTAATCGGAACGGGCCGCTTTTTTGTATTATTATTGCATAATCCCCAGCGTAGATTGTGTAGGTTGTTTCAGGCACATCGGCAGGTTTATCTGCCAGAGTGGGTTGTAGGCGGGGGGAGCATCGGTGATAATAGCGGTGTTGCCGTTGTGTTCACATTATACCTCTCGGTATGCTCCGTGAGCGTATCAACGGGTTTTTGCCGGTTGGCATGGCGTAAATAGTAAAGTGAGAGAATCATGAAGAAATTTTTAGCAGCTACTGCTGCGGTTTTGGCTTTGGGTGCCTGTGCAAGCGGCAACGGTGGTTTCGATACCGGTATGGGTGTCGGCAATTCACTGGTAAAAGCGGCTATCGACAACCAATGCCGCACCGAGCTCAATAACCGCAATGAATGGCGTTTGGCTATGTTAGCAGTAAGCGCGCAACAGCAGCAGGCGTGGGAAGATAAAATTTGCGGTTGCGCCAGTGAAGAGGCGCCGAATCAAATGAGTGCGGCGGAATTAATGCAGGTTGTTAGCCCCGCTACCCGTACTCAGGCAGTTGCCAGTGTAACGGCAAAAACAGTCACCGCATGTGTAAAGCGGCTTTATAAGTAAGACAACAAGGTTTGAGACGGCCGCTTTTGTAATGCAGGCCGTCTGAATGTTTGGTTTTATCCCGTAATTTTCAGAAAACGGAAAACAGGTTTATGAAATATATCAGCACCCGTGGCGCAACGGCACATAAGGCATTCAGTGAGGTTTTATTGATGGGCTTGGCTCCCGATGGCGGTTTGATGCTGCCTGAGCATTATCCTCATGTGAGCGAGCAAACGCTTGAGGCTTGGCGTGGCTTGAGCTATCAGGAGCTGGCCTTTGAGGTGATGAGTCTGTTTATTACCGACATTCCTGCTGATGATTTGCGCGATATCATCAACCGCACTTATACCGAAGAGGTTTTTGGCAGTCGTGAGATTACTCCGGTTCGTACTTTGAGTGACGGTATTAAAATCCAAGCCTTATCAAACGGGCCTACTTTGGCATTTAAAGATATGGCGATGCAGTTTTTGGGCAATGCGTTCGAATATGTATTGGCCAAAGAGGGTAAAACATTAAATATTTTGGGAGCAACCAGCGGAGATACCGGTTCGGCAGCCGAATATGCTTTGCGCGGTAAGAAGGGTATCCATGTATTTATGCTGTCGCCGGAAGGCAAAATGAGTGCTTTCCAGCGCGCGCAGATGTATAGCCTGCAAGATGAGAATATCCATAATATCGCTGTTTTAGGTATGTTTGACGATTGTCAGGATATTGTAAAAGCCGTACAAAGCGATGCTTCTTTTAAAGAAAAATATCAAATTGGCACGGTAAACTCCATTAACTGGGGACGGATTGTAGCTCAGGTGGTGTATTATTTTGCCGGTTATTTCAATGCTACTACAGACAACAGTCAAAAAGTCAGCTTCTGTGTGCCCAGCGGTAATTTCGGTAATGTGTGCGCTGGCCATATTGCCCGTCAAATGGGTCTGCCTATTCACCGCCTGATTGTGGCGACTAATGAAAATGATGTGCTGGATGAGTTTTTCAAAACCGGCGAATATCGCCCGCGCAGCACAGCCGATACCCATGTAACATCCAGCCCTTCTATGGATATTTCCAAAGCCTCGAACTTTGAGCGTTTCATATTCGACCTGATGGAGCGCGATGCGGTACAAATCGAAGCCCTGTGGGCAGAAGTCGGTATTGGTAAAGGTTTCGATTTGAGCTTGCAGTTGGGTAAAATCCGTAACCAATACGGTTTCGTGTCTGGTAAAAGCTTACACCAAGACCGTTTGGCTACCATTGCCGAGGTTTACCGTGCCGACGGCGAGCTGCTTGATCCACATACGGCCGATGGTGTGAAAGTCGCTCGCGAAGTGCGTGAGGCAGGCGAAACAATCGTATGCTTGGAAACTGCCTTGGCAGCCAAGTTTGAAGAGACTATCCGCGAGGCTGTAGGTGAAGTGGCCGTTGCACGTCCGTCAGGCTTGGCAGGATTGGAAGCACTGCCTCAACGCGTACAAACCGTGCCTAATAATGCCGAAGTAGTGAAAAGTATTATTCGGGAAACATTGGATAAATAATCAGGAGCAATGCCGTCTGAAATTTTTCAGACGGCATTGGTTTGTTTTAAAAACAGCGAACATTGATTTGAGAAGCGTTTTTGTTTAAAATCGGATGTTTGCTCTAAAATTGCGAATCGATATGCATCAAAGCACCGACCAGTCGGCTTGGCAGCTTTATAAGCGGCTGGCAGTTTACCTGAAAGGGTATTGGAAAGTTTTCACCGTTGCCGTTTTCGCCATGTTAATAGTGGCGGCAACCATGCCTTTGTTTGGGTATCTTCTCAAGCCTTTGATTAATGAAGGCTTTGTCGATAAAAATATGCAGAAGATGAGTTGGCTGCCCTTGGCCATCGTAGCACTTTTTATCGTGCGCGGCATCTTCAATTTTATCAACGAATACTGCACCAGTTATCTTTCCAGTCATTTGGTTCAGCAAATGCGGGAGCAGATGTTCGGCAAGATGATGCGCTTGCCCTCTTCGTATTTCAGTAATCATGCCAGCGGGCGGGTGATGTCGCGCGTGTTGAATGATGCAAACCAAATTGCAGACGCCGGCTTCAACGTGATTACCGTGTTAGCGAAAGACGGTGTCAGCGTTATCGGTTTGCTTGGCCTGTTGATGTACCTAAACTGGCGGCTGACGCTGATTACCTTCGTAGTGTTGCCGATTGTGGCCGTGTGCGTGCGTATGGTCAGCAAGCGTTTGCGCAGTCTTTCGCACAGTAACCAACAACAGTTGGGCCAAATGACGCAGGTTTTAAACGAGAGTATAGACGGTGCACGCGTTATTAAGGTTTATGGCGGTCAAAAGCGGGAGACAGGCCGTTTTGAAAATGCCGCAGGCGGAGTCCGCCGTAATAACGTCAAACAGGCTGCAGCTAGTTCTATCGGCACAAGCGTCACCCAAATCATGGCTTCCGTCGCTTTGGCGGCGATTATGTATATGGCAGCCCGAGAGGCGCATAGCGACGGCTTTAGCGCGGGCGATTTTATGTCGTTTTTGTCGAGCATGATTATGATGTTCGACCCCATTAAACGTATGACCAGCGTAATGCAGTCGCTCCAACGCGGATTGGCAGCGGCGGAGAGCGTATTCGGCTTTTTAGATGAGCCTGAGGAAACGGACGGCGGCATGCAGCAGCTAGTTAATCCGGGTACGATTGAATTTGTCGATATCGTGCACCGTTATCCGGAGGCGGAGAAGAACAGTCTCAACGGTATCAATCTGACTGTTCCACGGGGTAAAGTTGTGGCTTTGGTGGGTGCTTCCGGATGTGGTAAAACTACTTTGGCAAATCTGATACCCCGCTTTTTCAATCCGAGCAGCGGTGAGGTGCGTATTAGCGGAACAGATATCCGTGAATATACGCTGGAGAGTTTGCGTAGCCAAATGGCATTGGTGAGTCAGGATGTGGTGTTGTTCAATGATACCGTAGCCGGCAATATCGCTTACGGTCAGTTAGGCAAAGCTAGCGAAGCGGAAATCATTCAAGCAGCCAAAGCGGCAAACGCATGGTCGTTTATTCAGGCAATGCCGCAAGGATTGAATACTGAGGTAGGCGAAAACGGTTTGAAGTTGTCCGGCGGCCAACGCCAGCGTATTGCGATTGCTAGGGCGTTGTTGAAAAATGCTCCGATTTTAATTTTGGACGAAGCTACCAGTGCATTGGATAACGAATCCGAACGTTTGGTTCAGGCGGCATTGGAAAAGCTGATGCAAAACCGTACTACTATCGTAATTGCCCATAGGTTGTCGACCATAGAAAAGGCAGACACTATCGTAGTTATGCACGAGGGCCGTATCGTAGAGCAGGGTACGCACCAGGAATTGTTAGCCCGTGGCGGCCGTTATGCCGATTTGCACAATCTGCAATTTGATGAAAAGCCGTCTGAAGCGGTTCAGACGGCCTCTTGAATATTTATATAGGAAAATAACATGGCAGCATTTAATACCCAGACGGTTTTGTCGGTTCATCATTGGACAGACGCTTACTTTACCTTCACTTGCACGCGCGACGAGTCATTACGTTTTGAAAACGGCCAGTTTGTGATGGTGGGCCTGATGGTGGATGGCAAGCCTCTGATGCGCGCATACAGCGTTGCCAGTGCCAACTGGGAAGAGCATCTCGAGTTTTTCAGTATTAAAGTTCAGGATGGTCCTTTGACCAGCCGTTTACAACATCTCAAACCTGGTGATGAGGTGTTGATCAGCAAAAAACCGACCGGTACATTGATTTGCGGCGATTTGAATCCCGGCCGAAACCTTTATCTTTTGAGTACCGGTACCGGTTTGGCACCGTTCTTGAGTATTACCAAAGATCCGGAAGTATACGAGCAATTCGAAAAAATCATTATGGTTCACGGTGTTCGTTATAAAAAAGACTTGGCGTATTATGACCGTTTTACCAAAGAATTACCCGAACATGAATATTTGGGTGACTTGGTAAAGGAAAAGCTGATTTACTATCCGGTGGTATCTCGCGAAGAATACCCGCACCGCGGTCATATCACTGATTTGATGATGAGCGGTAAAATGTTTGAGGATATCGGCTTGCCGACTCTAGATCCCGAGCATGACCGTGCCATGTTGTGCGGCAGCCCTGAGATGTTAAAAGATACCAGTGGGGTGCTAAACCATTTTGGCTTGAAAGTTTCTCCGAAAATGGGCCAGCGTGGGGATTATGTAATTGAGCGCGCGTTTGTCGAGCAATAAATACAAATTCTGCCTGCTTCTAGATAGATAAGCGCAGTAAAGCACAAGGCGGCATAAGCCGCCTTGTTGGCTTTTATTTCCGGTAAACACATTAAAATATAAGCTTCTCATAGCGATTTTGGGTTTTATGTTATGAAAGGCATGAGATATGGCGCTTGCGGGCGATATCTTAATTTGGTGCTTGTAAGGTAAATATGATAGAAATCAGTAATTTGACTCTCCAGCGTGGTTTAAAGGTCTTACTTGATAAGGCTTCGCTTACTATTACCCCAAATCAGCGTGTAGGCTTAATCGGTAAAAACGGTACGGGTAAATCCAGTCTGTTTTCTCTGATTAAAGGCGAAATTACGCAAGATGGCGGAGATATCCAAATTCCCAAGCATTGGAAGTTAGCGGCGGTGGCGCAGGAAACTCCGGCGTTGGATATCACTGCTTTGAATTATGTATTGCAAGGAGATGGCGAATTACAATATTTTCAGGCCGCTTTGATGCAGGCCGAGACCGATAACGATGGCATGAAGCAGGCGGAATACCACGCTAAATTAGAGGAAATCGATGCCTATACTGCTCCTGCGCGTGCGGCGAAATTACTAAACGGTTTGGGTTTTTCGCAACAAGAACACGATATGTCGGTTAAATCGTTTTCCGGCGGATGGAGAATGCGTTTGAATTTGGCGCAGGCGCTTATGTGCCGCGCCGATTTGCTGCTGCTTGACGAGCCGACCAACCACTTGGATTTGGAAACCGTATTATGGTTGGAGAATCACCTTGCTTCCTTACCTTGCACGCAAATCATCATTTCGCATGACCGTGATTTTTTAAATGCCACTACTACGCAAACTATTGAGTTATCTAATCAGAAGCTTACGCTATACGGCGGGAATTATGATTTTTATCAAACCGAACGTGCTCAGCGTTTGGCTCAGCAACAGTCTGCCTATCAAAAACAACAGGCCCAAATCAAACATTTGCAATCGTTTATTGATCGTTTTAAAGCAAAGGCGACTAAGGCTACGCAAGCGCAAAGCCGTATGAAAGCCTTGGCCAAATTGGAGCGTATCGCACCCGCTCATTTGGATAGTGAATTTTCTTTCCAATTCGAACAGCCAACCCATCTGCCCAACCCTTTATTGAAATTGGATGCCGCAGATTTGGGATATGAGGGTAAGAGTATTGTTAGCGGTGTCAATCTTTCTATTGAGAGCGGGGCACGTTACGGTTTGCTTGGTGTGAACGGTAGTGGTAAATCTACATTCATTAAAGCATTGGCCGGGGAATTGCAGCCAATGGCAGGGCAGCTGTTGAAATCAGACAAACTCAATATCGGCTATTTTGCCCAGCACCAACTTGACACCCTGCGGGCAGATCAAAGCCCTATTTGGCATATCCAACAGCTTTCACCGCAAGTGCGTGAGCAGGAAATCCGCAATTTTTTGGGTGGCTTCAACTTTATTGGTGATATGGCTACCCAAAAAATCGAACCTTTTTCAGGTGGTGAAAAAGCGCGGTTGGCTTTGGCCTTGATGGTGTGGCAAAAACCTAATTTATTGCTGCTTGACGAACCGACCAACCATTTGGATTTGGATATGCGCCACGCGCTTACCGTAGCATTGCAAAGTTTTCAGGGAGCTTTGATTGTCGTATCACATGACAGAAGCTTGCTTGAGGCGACTACTGATTCATTTTTATTGATTAGTGAAGGCCGTCTGAAAGAATTTGATGGTGATTTGAACGATTACAGACAATGGCGCCTAGCACAAGAAAATGCCGCTACGGCACCGGCAGCATCGGCACAGTCTCAAAGTCGAAAAGACATTAAACGTTTGGAAGCTCAAATGCGGCAGGAGCGGGCGCGTCGTACAAAACCGCTTCAGCAGAAAATAGAAAAAGCCGAAAAAGAAATGGCCGTTTTGGCCGAAGTACAAAGTACGTGTGAAGCATTTTTGGCACAAGAATCCGCTTATGCGGATGAAAATAAAGCTGAATTACAGCAAATGCTCGCACGATTGGCCGAAGTCAAAGTAAAATTGAACGGTTTGGAAGAAAACTGGCTGGGGTGGCAGGAAGAGTTGGAGCGTGTCCATCAAGCTGTTGATGCGGAATTCGCTGATCTTAAATAATACATGCCGTCGGGGAAAGTGGGCAGAAATGCCCAAAAAATTCAAAATGATAAATGAAACATTCGGTTGTATGAAAAAAGTATCCGTTTTGTGTATATTGGCTGCTCTGTCGGTGGGAACCCTTCAGACAGCGCATGCTGCAAAAATTTATACCTGCGTGATAAACGGCCAGACAGTGTATACATCAAAGGCCGGCCGTAATTGCTCTTCGGCAGATTTGCCGCCGATAGGCCGTTACAGCACCAGTCGTTATGACACGCCATCGGTACGTAGTGCGGAAAGCCAGCAGGCTCAAAAAAATACCAATCAAAATACTGCTAAAGCAAAGCCTGCCGCTGTGCCGGTTAAGCGGACACAAACAGCCTCTCAAGCAGCACCTGTTGTACCTGCTGCTCCTAAAGTATCCTCCACAGGCGGGCGTCGTTCTATTTTGGAGCAAGAGTTGGCTAACGAGCGTCAGGCATTGGCTAACGAACAAAAAGCTTTGGCTGCGGCGCGAACCGCTAAATCAGGCAATCTTGACCAACAGCATATCAGTCGCTTGCAAGGCAGTGTGCTAGACCGCCAGCAAAATATCCAAGCTTTGCAACGGGAATTATCCAGGATATAACCCCTTTTGAGAGATCTGATGTTGACTGAGGATGTGCAGACTATATTTAGCTATATACCGTAAACGGGTTCTCAATAATTTAAGAAACACCGTCTGAATTTTCAGACGGTGTTTCTTAATATACGGATAATATGTATATGCAAAGAATATTTATTGAATATGCAGAATATTCCACAGTAGTAGTCCGGCAGGATATTGGTGCGCTATCTTGAACCTTGCCTGAAATAGTTGTTTTATTCAGTATCTGCTTATCCAGTTTATGGGTACGTTTGGGAAGCTTATATGGTGTGTAATGAACTAATAAGAATGCCCGTTAAATTATAATAATAGGCCGTCTGAAAATTTTCAGACGGCCTTGCAGATAGAAATGGCTATACATAGATACAGTTAGCTGCCGCGTGCCCGATTTTCATGGAATTGTGCTTGGAATTCGGCAAACTTACCTTGTTCGATGGCTTCACGCATTTCAGCCATCAATACTTGGTAATAATGCAGATTGTGGATGGTATTAAGCTGTGCGCCCAAGATCTCTCCCGCACGGTGCAGGTGGTGCAGATAAGCGCGGCTGAAGTTTTGGCAGGCATAGCAGGTACAGCTTTCATCAATAGGCCGGGTATCATGTTTATGTTTGGCATTTTTGATTTTTAAATCGCCAAAACGGGTAAATAACCAACCGTTGCGGGCATTGCGTGTCGGCATCACGCAGTCAAACATATCAACGCCGTGAGCTACGCCGTAAACCAAATCTTCGGGTGTGCCTACACCCATCAGATAATGTGGTTTGTGTGCAGGGAGTATCGGTCCTACCGCTCGCAGCATACGGTACATTTCCGGTTTGGGTTCGCCCACGGAAAGACCACCGATAGCTAAGCCGGGAAAGTCGAATTCTTCTAGGCCGCGCAGCGACTCTTCGCGTAAGTCTTCATACATTGCCCCTTGTACGATGCCAAAAAGAGCGTTGGGATTGTTCAAATCTTCAAAAGCCTTTTTGGATCGTTCTGCCCAACGCAGACTCATTTGCAGCGATTTTTGTGCTTGCGAATGAGAAGCTTCTCCCGGAGTGCATTCGTCTAGCTGCATGACGATATCGGAATTTAATACGGTTTGGATTTTCATTGAAATCTCGGGCGATAGGAACAATTTATCGCCGTTAATCGGGCTTTTGAAGGTGCAGCCTTCTTCGGTCAGCTTACGCATATCCGAAAGCGAGAAAACCTGAAATCCGCCGGAATCCGTAAGGATGGGTTTGTTCCAGCCGATAAAGTCGTGTAAACCGCCGAATTGCTCAATAACTTCCAAGCCTGGCCGCAGCCAAAGATGGTAGGTATTACCTAGAATGATTTGTGCTTTTATATCGTGCAGATGTTGGGGTGTCATGGCTTTTACCGAGCCATAAGTACCTACGGGCATAAAAACGGGAGTTTCAATTTTGCCGTGATTGAGTTCGAGTGTGCCGCGGCGCGCATAGCCATCGGTTTTGTGAAGGGTAAATTTCAACATATATTACAGCAGAGCATACTCTGAAAAGTTATCATAATCGCAATTATAGCGGATTTGCTGTATTTATGCGGTTTTAGACGGCGTATGGCGGCTCATTGCAAAATAGACTGCTTGTCAAGCAAAGCGCGAATCAGCTAAAATAACGCCTTTGCCGTATATCTGTTATGGCTGCTTTAATAGGCATGTAGCTCAGTTGGTTAGAGCACCACCTTGACATGGTGGGGGTCGTTGGTTCGAATCCAATCATGCCTACCATACTGTGTATGCAGCAAAAGCAGTATGCTTTTGTTGCTTTTTTTATGATGTGAAAAAATAGTTATTGCCTGAGATTCAGGTTCTGCGCATTTCGGTTATTGGAGTATTTTAATGTTGAACATTACCTTGCCCGACGGGTCCGTCCGTCAGTTCGAAGCACCGGTGTCGGTTTACGATGTGGCTGCTTCTATCGGTACGGGTTTGGCTAAGGCGGCCTTGGCCGGTAAGGTCAATGGTAAGTTGGTAGATACTTCATATGTGATTTCCGAAGACGCGGCTTTGTCGATTATAACCGGTAAAGATGCAGATGGGTTGGATATTATCCGTCACTCTACTGCACATCTGATGGCGTATGCCGTTAAAGAGCTTTTTCCTGAAGCACAGGTTACTATCGGCCCGACTATCGAAGATGGTTTTTACTACGATTTTGCTTACAAACGCCCGTTTACTCCTGAGGATTTGGCGGCAATTGAAAGTAAAATGAACGAGCTGGCAAGAAAAGATATTCCTGTTGAGAGATACGAACTTAGCAGAGATGATGCTGTTGCTTATTTTAAAAGCATTGGTGAAGATTACAAAGCGGAAATCATTGAGAGCATACCGCAAGACGAAGTATTGTCCTTGTACCGAGAGGGTGAGTTTACAGATCTCTGCCGTGGTCCTCATGTTCCCTCTACCGGTAAGTTGAAAGTATTTAAGTTGATGAAGGTTGCCGGCGCTTATTGGCGCGGCGATAGCAATAATGAAATGCTCCAGCGTATTTATGGTACTGCTTGGGCAAATAAAGAAGATCTCAAAGCTTATCTTACCCGCTTGGAAGAAGCTGAAAAACGAGATCACCGTAAACTTGGTAAGCAGCTTGATTTATTTCATTTGCAAGACGAAGCCCCGGGTATGGTATTTTGGCATCCCCGTGGTTGGGCATTATGGCAAACTATCGAACAGCATATGCGTAAAGAGCTGGATGCAGCCGGTTACCAGGAAGTGAAAACTCCCCAGATTATGGATAAAACCTTTTGGGAAAAATCTGGCCACTGGCAAAACTATAAAGACAATATGTTTACAACCCAATCGGAAAAGCGCGAATATGCGGTTAAGCCGATGAACTGTCCCGGTCATGTGCAGATTTTCAACCACGGTTTGCGTTCATATCGTGACCTGCCTATGCGTTTGGCAGAGTTTGGTTCTTGCCATCGAAACGAGCCTTCGGGTGCCTTGCACGGCTTGATGCGTGTGCGTGGCTTTGTGCAGGATGATGCGCATATTTTCTGTACTGAGGCGCAGATTACTCAGGAGGCACAGGCATTTAACCGTTTGGTAATGAAAATTTACAAGCAATTTGGCTTTGAACAGGTTGATGTCAAGTTGTCTTTGCGACCTGAGCAGCGTGCTGGTTCCGATGAGATTTGGGATAAAGCGGAGCAAGGTTTGCGTGATGCGCTGACTGCCTGCGGTATCGAGTGGGAAGAGTTGCCCGGGGAGGGAGCTTTCTATGGACCTAAAGTAGAATATCATATTAAAGATGCAATCGGCCGCTCATGGCAATGCGGCACGATTCAGCTTGATTTTGTGTTGCCGGAGCGTTTGAATGCCGAATACGTGACCGAAGATAATGGTCGTGCACGTCCGGTGATGCTGCATCGTGCCATTTGTGGTTCACTCGAGCGTTTTATCGGTATTTTGATTGAGAACTATGCAGGCTCTTTCCCGCTGTGGCTGGCGCCGGTGCAGATGGTGGTAATGAATATTACCGAGAAGCAGGCCGATTATTGCCGTAGTGTGGTAGAAAAGCTGCGCGCAGAAGGTTTTCGTGTTGAATTAGACTTGCGTAACGAAAAGATCGGTTACAAAATCCGAGATAATAGCCAATACCGTTACCCCTATCAAATTGTGGTGGGGGAGAGTGAAAAAGAAAACAACCAAGTTGCCGTGCGCCGTAAAGCGGAAGATTTAGGCGCAATGGGTGTGGATGATTTTATTGCCCACCTTAAGCAGGAAATTGCTTTGGCATTGGTTTAAGATTAATCCAACAGAAGGAGTTTTATCATCGCACAAGAACGCGAAGCACGTATTAACGGCGAAATTACTGCCAAAGAAGTGCGTTTAATCAGTGGCTCAGGCGAACAGCTTGGTGTTGTAAGTGTCAAAGAAGCTTTAGCTATGGCTGAAGAACAGGATGTGGATTTGGTGGAAATTTCTCCTACCGCCAAACCACCTGTCTGCAAGCTGATGGATTTTGGTAAATATAAGTACGAACAAGCCAAGAAGCGTGATGAGGCCAAGAAAAAGCAAAAGTTGGTACAAGTGAAGGAAATTAAATTCCGTCCTGGTACTGATGAAGGTGATTATCAAATCAAGATGCGTAATATTGTCCGTTTCTTAAACGACGGAGATAAGGTAAAAGTTACTTTGCGTTTCCGTGGTCGAGAAATGGCGCACCAGCAGTTGGGCGCTCAGCTTTTGGAGCGTGTAAAAGAAGAATTGGCTGAAATTGGCACGGTCGAGCAATTTCCTAAGATGGAAGGCCGCCAAATGGTTATGATGATTGCGCCAAAGAAAAAATAAAACTATAATTATCGGCTCCCCCGATTGCCGTGCGGGTGGGCTGTGTTAAAGCGGCAAAAAAAACCGTGGTGTTCGGGTTCAAGTGTTTGTTTACAAACCCCCTTATACCTTATCTAATAAATGATATGGAGTATTCCCATGCCAAAAATGAAAACCAAGTCGAGCGCGAAAAAACGCTTTAAAGTACTGGGTAACGGTGGTGTGAAACGCGCTCATGCGTTCAAGCGTCATATTTTGACCAAAAAAACCACTAAAAATAAACGCCAATTACGCGGCACCTCTATGGTGAACGAGCGCGATATGGCTTCAGTTTCTAAAATGTTACCCTACGCTTAAGGAGTTAAACTATGCCACGCGTAAAACGCGGTGTAACCGCTCGTGCCCGTCATAAAAAAGTATTAGCGTTAGCCAAAGGCTATCGTGGTCGTCGTAAAAACGTCTACCGTGTAGCCAAACAGGCGGTGATGAAAGCAGGACAATATGCTTACCGTGACCGTCGTCAACGTAAACGCCAATTCCGTCAATTATGGATCGTGCGTATCAATGCAGGTGCTCGTGAAAACGGTCTGTCTTATAGCAAATTCATGAACGGTCTGAAAAAAGCTGCAATTGAAATTGACCGTAAAGTATTGGCAGATTTGGCAGTATTTGATAAAGCTGCTTTTGCACAGCTGGTTGAAAAAGCAAAAGCTGCTTTGGCTTAAATAATACTTATTTTGTATTTAAAGGAAACTGCAAGTCGGTTTCCTTTTTTGCGTTGGCCGATATTATAAATGTGAGCGCTGTGGATTTTTTCTCATTTCTCTTTGAATCCCTGTTTTTTTAGGTGTTGTTGCGTTAAAATACATTACTTTAAAAAAATGAAGCGGAAGCCAACTGTGCGGCTGTCTGAATCGGTTTCAGACGGCCTTCGTTATTTTATTGGTATATCGAAGGCTGTTTTATAATGAATCGAATTTACCGCTCCCTTCTTTCACAGGCAATTTAAAGCAAAACTATCATGGAAAATGTAAACCGTATTGTTGCAGAGGGTATTGCCGCTATAGATGCTGCAAGTGATTTCAGTGCTTTGGAGCAGGTTAAAGCCCGTTATTTGGGTAAAACCGGTGAGCTAACTGGTTTGCTGAAAACTTTGGGGCAAATGTCTCCGGAGGAACGTAAAACAGTAGGGGCTCATATCAATGAATGTAAAAACCGTTTTCAGGAAGCATTTAATGCAAAGCGCGATGTCCTGAATGAGGCTAAATTACAAGCCCAATTGGCTGCGGAAGCTTTAGATGTAACTTTACCTGGCCGCGGTCAGCCTTCAGGGGGAATGCATCCTGTAACGCTAACTTTGCAGAGGGTGGTAACACTTTTTCATGGCATGGGTTTTGATGTAGCGGACGGCCCTGAAATTGAAGATGATTTCCATAATTTCCAAGCTTTGAATATTCCTGAAAATCATCCCGCACGTGCTATGCAAGATACTTTTTATGTGGAAAATGGCGATGTATTGCGTACGCACACATCACCTATCCAAATCCGCTATATGCTGGATAAGAAAAATCCGCCTATTCGAATTATCGCTCCCGGCCGCGTGTATCGTGTAGATTCCGATGCTACCCATTCGCCGATGTTTCATCAGGCTGAAGGGTTATGGGTGGAAGAGGGTGTAACCATGGCTGATTTGAAAGCAGTATTTACCGACTTTATCCGTCGTTTTTTCGAACGTGATGATTTACAAGTGCGTTTCCGCCCATCGTTTTTCCCATTTACCGAACCTTCTGCTGAAATTGATATTATGGGTGACAACGGCAAATGGCTGGAAGTTGGGGGGTGCGGTATGGTGCATCCGAATGTGTTGAAAAACGTTAACATTGACCCGGAAAAATATACAGGCTTTGCCTTTGGTATCGGTCTTGACCGCTTTGCTATGCTGCGCTACGGAGTGAATGATTTGCGGTTATTCTTTGATAATGATTTAAATTTCTTAAGGCAGTTTAAATAAGCGTCTGATTTAAAAAATAGTGTTAGAGAAATATTTTTTAGGCGGTTTCAGACGGCCTGAATTAACCTGAATAAGAGAATATTATGCAATTTTCTTACAACTGGCTGAAAACCCAAGCCAATCCCAATCTTTCTGCCGATGAATTGTCACATTTGTTGACAATGGCAGGTTTAGAAGTCGAAGAAGTCAATCCGGCTGCTCCTGAATTTAGCGGCGTGGTGGTTGCTGAGGTGAAATCGGTAGAAAAACACCCGGATGCGGATCGTTTAAATATTACCCGAGTAGACGCAGGTACGGGTGATCTTATTCAAATTGTATGCGGTGCACCGAATGTAAAACCGGGCATTAAAGTACCTTGTGCTTTGCCAGGCGCCGTATTGCCGGGAAATTTTAAAATCAAGCCTACCAAAATGCGAGGGCAGGTTTCAAACGGCATGTTGTGCTCCACCGATGAATTAGGTCTTCCTGATGACGCTGTGGATGGTTTACATATTTTGCCCGAAGATGCGCCTGTCGGCTGTAATTTACGTGATTACTTGGATCTGGATGATGCGGTGATGACTTTGAAAATCACTCCGAATCGCGCCGATTGTTTGAGTATTAAAGGGTTGGCGCGCGAAGTGGCAGCATTGTCCCAATGTGAGAAAAAATATCCCGAGATTACAAAAGCTACGGCTACTTCTGCGCGAAAACAGCCTGTTCGAATAGACACTCCTGAAGATTGCGGTAGGTTTTTGAGCCGAGTGATTGAAAATGTCAATGCACAGGTTCCTACACCGGATTGGATGAAGCAGCGCTTGGCCCGTAGCGGTATTCGCAGTATTTCCGCATTAGTCGACATCGGCAATTACGTGATGATGGAGCTTGGCCAACCTATGCACGTTTTTGATGCCGATAAATTGACAGGGAGTATTATCGTACGCCGTGCAAAAAACGGTGAAACTTTGGCCTGTTTAAATGAAAAAGAAATAACACTGGCTGAAAACACTTTGGTAATTGCAGATGAGCAAGGTGTCTTAAGCTTGGCAGGGCTGATGGGGGGGGAACCCAGTGCTGTATCCGATAAAACCTGTAATATCGTTTTGGAAGCGGCTTGGTTTGCTCCCGAGATAATTGCCGGTAAATCGCGCCAGTATGGTTTTGGTTCTGACTCTTCTTTCCGTTTTGAACGGGGCGTTGATACAGCATTGCAGGTTGATGCTATAGAGCGGGCGACCGAGTTGGTATTGGCTATTTGCGGTGGTGCAGCCGGGGAAGTGGTAGAAGCCGTCGGTAATCTTCCGAATGCCCGCCGTGTAAACTTGCGGATGGCCAGAATCGAACAGGTATTGGGAGTCAAGCTTGAAGCGTCAGCGGTAGAAGCCATTTTACGTAATTTAGGTTTGAATCCTATAGCGGTTTCGGAAGGCTTTGAAGTATCTTCGCCTAGCTTCCGCTTCGATATTGAGATTGAAGCAGATTTGATTGAGGAAGTGGGGCGTGTATATGGCTATGAGAATATTCCTGATGATTACACCTCAGGCCGTCTGAAAATGTTGGCACTGCCCGAAACTAAGCAGCCTCGTTTTGCTATTTACAACCGCCTTGCAGAAAGAGGTTATCAGGAAGTAGTCAGTTACGCATTTGTAGACGAACAATGGGAAAAAGATTTCGGCGGCAATCACGATCCTATCCGTTTGCAAAATCCTCTGGCAGCTCAGTATGCCGTTATGCGTTCTACATTGATTGGTGGTTTGGTCGAAATTTTGCAGAATAATCTTAACCGTAAGCAAAATCGTGTACGCATATTTGAAATTGCCCGTGTGTTTACCAAAGCATCGGATGGTAGTTTTGTTCAGAAAGAGCGTATCGGCGGTTTAATTTACGGTTCGGTTTTGCCGGAGCAGTGGGGCGAGAAAACGCGAGCAGCAGATTTTTACGATATCAAAGCCGATGTAGAAACTCTGTTGGCAGGAAAGCAAGTCCGTTTTGTAAAAGCCGAACATCCGGCACTTCATCCGGGCCGTACCGCAGAAATCGTACTGGATGGCAAAACAATAGGTTTTATTGGCGAGCTTCATCCTCAATGGTTACAAAAGTACGATTTACCGCAAGCACCTTTAGTGTTTGAAATCGACATGACTACCGTTTTGGCTCAAGAAAAAGTAGCGTACCGTCCTGTGTCAAAATTCCAAGCTGTTCGCCGTGATCTGGCCTTTGTTATACCCGAAGATATGAAACATGATGAATTAATTGCTGCTTTCGATACTGTAGGCAGTAATTTGATTCAGGAAATCAGTGTTTTTGACGTTTATCGGGGTGCAGGGTTACGGGAAGGAATGAAAAGTATGGCGGTAAAAGTTTTGCTTCAGGATATGGAGGCTACATTGACTGATGAAGTCATTGAACCCCTGATGCAGAAATTGATTCAAGCAGCCGCATGTGCGGGTGCGCAGCTGAGATCATAAACGTAAAAATAGTTGGAAATTTCAATATAAACTTGAATTTAAGCTGGAAATTAGTGATAATCAGCCCCTTGCAAAAAATATAAGAAGGTAATTAAAACATGACTTTAACAAAAGCAGAATTGGCCGACATTTTGGTGGAAAAAGTAAGCAGTGTTACCAAGAATGATGCCAAAGAAATTGTTGAATTGTTTTTTGAAGAGATTCGCACCACTTTAGAACGCGGAGAAGAAATCAAAATTTCAGGTTTTGGTAACTTCCAATTGCGTGACAAGCCTCAACGCCCGGGCCGTAACCCGAAAACCGGTGAAGAAGTACCTATTTCAGCCCGCCGTGTGGTAACATTCCACGCAAGCCAAAAATTAAAAGGCATGGTAGAGCATTATTATGACAAACAACGCAGCTGATCTGCCGGTTATTCCGGCCAAACGTTATTTCAGTTTGGATGAATTGTGCGAGCTGGCCCAAATCAGCCCTGCCCAGTTTGCCGCTTGGCAACATAACCACGGGGTGGTAGTGGGTTATGGCGGCAAGCACTACACACGTAGCGATGTAGTGAAGGTGCGCCATTTAAAAGATACGTTTGCCCCTTTTGTTGATGAATTCAACCGTAATGCGTTGGATGCCTCTGGTAATCCGGCCATTAAAGCAGAAGAAATGCGTATTGAATTGGAAAGAATGTTGGCAGAGATTGAAAAAACACTTGCCAATTAAAATTTCCGGTTTTATAATCTTTGTCTTCTTTGAGTCGGAGTGTGGCGCAGTCTGGTAGCGCACTTGCATGGGGTGCAAGGGGTCGAAGGTTCGAATCCTTTCACTCCGACCAAAAAATTCAAAAACCAGCTTCGGAAACGGGCTGGTTTTTTATTTAATTGCCAAACATGGGAAAACAGCTGTTTGTGGATTCAAAATCGGCTGATAGGTTGTGTTTGGCTTTTTGCCGAGCTTCGGTAATATCGGATATTAAGGTAGTTTTTGCCTGATATTTTGAAAAAAGATTTCAGGCCGTCTGAATTTTTCAGACGGCCTTTCTTGGATTGTCGGAATAAAAATATGATGAAGCCGTCTATTTTAGAGAAGTTGCAACAATTAGCCGAGCGCTTGGAAGAGGTAACGCATCTGCTGGGTTCGCCCGAGGCAACCGAGGATATGGATAATTACCGCAAGCTGACCCGCGAGCATGCTGAAATTACGCCCGTAGTGGAAGTATTTCAAAAATACCGTCAAGCACAAAGTGATTTGGCCGATGCGGAGGAAATGCTTACCGATCCGGAAATGAAAGACTTTGCCGCAGAAGAAATCGAAGCGGCGAAAGCAACGATTGATACATTGGAAATTGAGCTGCAAAAACTGCTTCTGCCCAAAGATGCAGATGATGATAAAAATATTTTTATCGAGGTGCGTGCCGGTACGGGCGGTGACGAGGCGGCTTTATTTGCAGGAGATTTGTTGCGGATGTATAGCCGGTATGCCGAGCGTAACCGTTGGCAGATCGAACTGATTTCTGCCAATGAAAGCGATTTGGGTGGGTATAAAGAGGTGATTGTGCGTATTATCGGCCTGGGTGCGTACAGTAAACTTAAATTCGAGTCGGGAGGGCACCGTGTTCAGCGTGTTCCTGCTACCGAAAGCCAAGGCCGTATCCATACTTCCGCTTGTACTGTGGCGGTGATGCCTGAGGCGGATGAGCTGGAGGATATCGAATTGAATCCAGCCGATTTGCGTATCGATACTTTCCGCGCCTCAGGTGCCGGCGGCCAACATATCAATAAAACCGATTCTGCGGTGCGGATTACCCACTTGCCTACGGGTATGGTGGTGGAGTGCCAAGACGGGCGTTCGCAACACGCTAATAAAGCACAAGCGCTGAAGGTGTTGGCAGCGCGTTTGAATGATGTTCAAAAACGAGAAGCCCAGGCTAAAGAGGCTGCCGAACGCAAGAGCCTGATCGGTAGCGGTGACCGCAGTGAGCGCATCCGCACTTATAATTACCCGCAAGGGCGCGTAACCGACCACCGTATCAATCTGACCTTGCATAAGCTGGACTTTATTATGGACGGTGATTTGGAAGAGTTGACGGGCGCATTAATTGCCGAGCATCAGGCTGAATTGCTGGCAAATATGGCCGATTAAGGCGGTTAGGCAAATACGATGGTTAGTTACACTAGCCGAATCATGCGTTTAGTTTTGCCGTTGTGGTATTGAAAACAATATTACTAAAACCTTCTGAAAAACAGGCCGTCTGAAATAATAAATCAAGAGGATACACAATGGGTTTGCAGCTTTATTTGGTTCGTCATGGACGCACGGAATACAATGAGGCAGGGCGTTTGCAGGGTTGGCGTGATGCCCCGTTAACGGCGCAAGGTCGTGCAGTAGCCGAGCAATTGGGAAGGGCGTTAGGTGCTGCCGGTATCGTCTTTGATGCGGCATTTGCCAGTACCAGCCCGCGTGCCGAAACAACTGCCCGGCTGATTCTTGAAAACAAAGGCCAAGCAGATTTGACGTTGCATCAAATCGCCGATCTGCGCGAGTATTCTTTCGGTAGTTTCGAGGGCGAACTGATTGCCGATGTGTACCGCAAAGTGGCGCAAAACAGTGGTTCGCCTGATGTGGAAACTTGGTTGGAAGGCTACCGCAGGGCGGAGCATAATCTGTTGATTGAAAGTGTCTGTCGTATGGATGCGGAGGGTAAAGCGGAAACAGAGGCTGCGTTTACCCGCCGTTTGCGACAAGGTATGGAGGAGTTGGTTGCTAAATCGCCCGAGCAGGGAAAGGTTTTGCTGGTTTCCCACGGGATGGCGATTACGGCACTTTTGAAAATGATTGATCCGGCCAGCACGCCTTATCAAAGCGTACCTAATGCTTCGGTGTCCCGTTTGGATTATGAAAACGGCGTATGGCGTATTCTTAGTGTGGACGATACGTCGTTTGTCGGTAACGCCGTACCAGAAACGTTGTAAACCGAGCCGGTAAGTATTTTGCAAATGAAATAACAAAGCCGTCTGAAAATTTCAGACGGCTTGATTTTTTGGAAAACATTTAACTTGATAGATCTTGCTGTTATCAGTGTGCAGTAAGCAATGTTTTTTCTTGTGGAGTTAAGAAGGCGGTCATAATCCGCTGCCATTTTTCAGTATGGTTTTATTGCATATGTGGTTGGTTTTAGGCAGTTCGGCAGTTGGACGGAACCGAAGGCTGGGCATAGTGTTTTGTTTGTGAAACGGTTGTGCCGATTTGCTTTGGATGAAAACAGGCTTGCTTTTCTGTGGATGGTGATGAGAAACCAATGGAGGATTAGAATATTAATTAAGGCCGTCTGAACAAAGTATGGATAAGTATTTGTTCAGACGGCTTGTTACTTTAATAGTGGATCACGGTGCGGATAGATTTGCCTTCATGCATTAAATCGAATGCACGGTTGATATCTTCCAACGGCATGGTATGGGTGATGAAATCGGAAAGGGCAAAATCACCGCGCATATATTGGCTGATGATGCCGGGTAACTCACTACGGCCTTTTACGCCGCCAAAGGCCGATCCCCGCCATACGCGACCGGTAACCAATTGAAACGGACGGGTGCGTATTTCTGCACCTGCAGGGGCAACACCGATGATAATACTTTCTCCCCAGCCCTTGTGACAGCATTCAAGTGCCGCGCGCATGACGTCCACGTTGCCGATACATTCGAATGAAAAATCGACACCTCCATCAGTCATTTCAATGATTACTTCCTGAATCGGCTTATCGAAATCATTGGGGTTGATACACTCAGTAGCCCCTAATTTTTCTGCCAAAGGGAATTTGGAAGGATTGGTGTCGATACCGATAATGCGGGCAGCACTGCTCATACGAGCACCGATAACGGCAGCCAGTCCGATCCCGCCCAAGCCAAAGATAGCAACGGTTTCACCGCGTTTTACTTTTGCAGTATTCATCACTGCGCCCATGCCCGTAGTCACACCGCAACCTAGCAGGCAAACTTCTTCCAGCGGGGCTTCTTTTTGGATTTTCGCCAGCGAAACATCTGCAACTACGATGTATTCGGAAAAAGTAGAACAGCCCATGTAATGGTAAATCGGCTGGCCGTTTTTAAAAAAACGCACCGTGCCGTCGGGCATCAGCCCTTTGCCTTGAGTGGCGCGTACGGCCGAACATAAATTGGTTTTGCCCGATGTACAGAATTTGCATTTGCCGCATTCGGCGGTATAGAGCGGGATGACATGATCGCCCACTTGAAAATCGGTAACACCCTCGCCTACTGCTTCCACTATACCCGCACCTTCATGCCCCAACACGCAGGGGAAAACGCCTTCACTGTCTTGGCCGCTGAGCGTATAGGCATCGGTATGGCAAACACCTGTGGCTACAATCCGAACCAGCACCTCATGTGCTTGCGGCGGCATTAAATCAAGTTCCTCAATTGTAAGCGGTTGGTTGGAGGCCCAAGCAACGGCGGCGCGTGTTTTAATGAATTCCATATTTTTCTCCTATAGGGGCGGAATCGGTAGGTTTATGAGACATTCGGGGCGGAATTTTATCCGTAAAAACCGATGGGTTTGATTGTACGGAAGTTGCCGTTACTCGAGTGTGGCAGAGCCAGTATAGGCAGAGCGGGAATGCTTGGCAAGGAAGGTGGTAGAGAGTGCGGAAGTGAAGTTTTGTCAGATTGGCGTATGCCCAAAAAAGATACCGTGTTTTATTTTAATATTTTGATAGTTATATGATTTATTTTGGTTTGGTAAGTATTTTACTATTATCGTAGCAAGGGCGATGTCAGGCATAAGTCCGTCTGAAAAATAAGTGAATTGATAGGGCGATATTTTGCCGTAAACGGATGCGCAGTTATTTTTAATTCTTGTAAACATTGGCAAGGCATGGCCTTTTTGATAAAGGCCGCTGCTATAATCGGCCGCGATATTTATCTGGTTTTCAGACGGCCTTTATATAGGCGTGTTGTCAATTTTTTATTTTATTAATATTGCATCAATTCACAGTATTCCGCTATGCGTCGAGCACATTCTTCTGCCCTTGCTTCTCTTATCGGCCCTTACCGCCGCCGTTTTTGGGCGGCATTGTTGCCGGCATTGTTGTCGGTAGGGCTGTTGGTGATGCAAAGTGCATTATTGGCGGATTTGTTTGCTGCTTGGCTAGACAGTACCGCAAACGGGGAGACTCTGCAAATTACCCGGCTGTATGAATTATTACCGTGGATTATCGGCTGCCTGTTGTTGCGGCCTTTTTTATTGCTTGTAAAAGAGCGGATCTTGCAAAACCTGAGTTTGGAAATCCGGCATAGTTTGCGCCGGCGGTTGTTAGCCGCATTGGCGAAATTGGGGCCGGAGCGCAGCCGTTTCGGTAGTGACGGGGCGTTGAGTATGCAGATTTTGGAGCAGACGGATGCTTTAGACGGCTACATCAGCCGCTTTTATGTGCAACGTACGGTAGCGGTGGCGACACCTTTGGTGATTGCGGCGGCAGTATTGGCACACAGTAAATTAGCTGCCGTATTGATGCTGGCTACCGCACCGTTGGTACCTTTGTTTATGGTTTTGGTAGGCAGTGCAGCCGCTGATAAAAGCCGTCGCCAGCTTGATACTTTGGCGCAGTTGGGCGGACGTTTTCTCGATTTGGCACGCGGTATGGCCACGCTGAAAAGGCTCGGTGCGGTACCGAAGGCGCAAGCTCAGGTTTCGGCCTCGGCCAAGGCATATCAAGAACGCACGATGGGTGTGTTGGCTTTGGCTTTTCTTTCGGGGGCGGTATTGGAGCTGTTCGCTTCTCTGGCGATTGCTCTGGTTGCGGTGTATTTGGGTTTGGGGTTGATAGGGATATTGCCGTGGGCACAGGGTGAGGTACCCGTACCCTATCAAAGCGCGTTATTTATTTTATTGTTGGCACCGGAATTTTATACCCCTCTGCGGCAGCTTGGTAACGACTATCATGCAAAAGCACAGGCTTCGGCAGCGGCAGAAGCGTTGCAGCCGTTGTTGGAGGCGGCTGAAACCCAACTCAGGCCGTCTGAAAACGCAAGTTCACCTATTACTCCTCCGTTGCCGCCTCTGCTTTTGAAGGATGCACCGGCTTTGAAGTTGGAAAAACTGAGGATATACGGCAAAGACAACCGCATCCGTCTGGTTGAAACCGATATGGCGGTAGAAGCAGGAGTGCGTATCGGAATCTGCGGCAGGAGCGGTGTCGGGAAATCCAGCTTATTACAGACTTTGCTTGGTTTCGGTGATTACGAAGGGCGTATTTTGATTAACGGTGAAGACATTGCGGCTTACGACAAAAGCAGTTTGCAACGGTATACCGCTTACCTTGCCCAAAATGCTACGTTGCTGCCGGGCAGTATTGCCGATAATTTGAAACTCGCAGATGCCGACGCTGATTATAAAAAAATGCGGCAGGTGTTGGAGGCGGTGGATTTATGGCATTTGGTAGAGCGTTTGCCGCAAGGTTTGGATACTGTGTTGGGGGAACGCGGAAAAGGCCTTTCGGGCGGGCAGCAGCAAAGGCTTTCACTGGCACAAATGCTGTTGAGGGATGCTTCCTTGTGGCTGCTTGACGAGCCGGCCGCCCATTTGGACGATGAAACTGCTGCCGAACTCTATCAGGTTTTGGAACGCATCAGCCGCGGTAAAACCGTTTTATTGGTCAGTCATGATTTGGCGGCGGTTCCTTGGTTGGATAGGGTGGTGGTGTTGGAAGGAGGCAGCCGTGGCGGATAAGCAGGATTTGCGTTTGCGGGATTTGCTCGGCGGCAGAAAAGGTATGTGGGCGTTTTCTTGGGCATTAGGCGCGCTTACTTTATTGGCTGCGGTAGCATTGCTGGCAATATCGGGCTGGTTTATCAGTGCGGCGGCAGTGGCAGGTATTACGGCTTTGGCAAGTGCTTATACATTCGATTATTTTCGTCCTGCTGCCGTTATCCGTACGTTGGCGATTGCCCGTACGGCAGGGCGTTACGGTGAACATTTGGCCTCTCATCAGGCAGTGCTGTCGTTGCTGCACGATTTGCGCTGCCGTTTCTTTGCCCGCTTGGGCGGGGTACCGAACGCCAAGATGAATATGGCTTCAGACGGCATGATGCACCGGCTCACCGGTGATATCGATTTGCTTGATCAACTGCCCTTACGTTTTTTTATGCCATGGTTATGGGCATTGCTACTTCAGGCTGTCTTTGCCGTTTGGCTGCGGCTTGCCGTTCCTGATCTGCCCGCTTACGTACTGCTGCCTTTGCCGCTGGCAGGGATAGTTTTGCCTGTATTCGCCGCCTGCCGCGGAATCTCATTGGCGAAAGCAGATGCCGAAGCTTCGGAAATACGCCGCCGCCGATTATTACAACCTTTGAGTGTGATGACGGCGTTATTGCTATGGCGGCGTTGGCATGACTGTGAAAAAGTATTTTTGGAGGCTGATCGGCAATACGGGTATTTGCAGCTGAGGCAGCAGCATTTGGCCAGCCTGTATGCTTGGATGCAGCAGACGGCCTTAGCGGCTTTGCTGGGCTTGGTTTTGTGGCAGGCGCAACCTTTGTTGTCAGACGGTACATTGGGCGTACCACTTTTGTTGGCGGTGGTGTTGGCTGTATTCGGTTTGAATGAAGTGTTGTTGCCGCTGGTGTCGCAATTTATGGCACTCGGATTCAGTATGGCTGCCCGCGACCGTTTGAACGAATTGGGGCGGGTTACAGATTCTTCCAGTCGTCCAGTGCCGGCAATAACCGTTTGGCCGAAAGATATATGGGAGTTGCGAGCGGAAAACGTGAGTGCACGCCAGAACGGTGCCTTGAACGGCCCGGACGATGTGTCGTTTGTTTTGCCCAAAGGCGGGGGACTGTGGGTATCGGGGCGTTCAGGTGCGGGCAAATCGACTTTATTAGATGTTTTGGCGGGTGAGTTGCTGCCTATGCAAGGCCGTCTGAAATTAAACGGGCAGGATTTTGCATCGTTTCAAGCAGATGATGCGATAGGCTATTTGGCGCAGCAAGTGGATATTTTTGACCTGACTTTGGCAGAAAATCTGCGCTTAGGCAACGAACATGCCGATGATGAGGCCTTGTGGCAGGTGCTAGAAAAAGTACAGTTGGCAGAATGGGTAAGGACTCAGCCCCAAGGTTTGGCTACCCGTTTGGGCGAGTACGGTACGGAGGTGTCGGGCGGGCAGGCGCGGCGGATTGCATTGGCTCGGATTTTGTTAAAACCGCGTGCCTTATTAATTTTAGACGAACCTTTTGCCGGATTAGATACGGAAACGCGTGAGAAGCTGGCAGTCGTTTTATTACAAGAACAATCCGAAGGTGTGCTGGTGGTGGCCAGTCATCAGAACATATTAGCGAACGCACGGGTACAAAGATTGGTATTGAAGTCGGATTAAAAATATTTAATCGGCACGATTATTGACAAGCACGGTTTATCGGCGTTTAATTGTATTAAACAAAATTTATTTTGTATTAATACAATTTTAAACTAGAAGGCCGTCTGAAAAATTTATACGGATAAAACCTGCTGCGGAAATGTTTGACCGGGCAGACGGATATTTTTTATAAGCCTTTGTACGCAAGGAGCGTTTATTATGGACTTGGTGGAATTATCACGGCTTCAGTTTGCCGTTACGGCCTTGTACCACTTTTTGTTTGTACCGCTGACTCTGGGTTTGTCGTGGATACTTGTGATTATGGAATCCGTGTATGTGATGACGGGTAAACAGATCTACCGTGATATGACCAAATTTTGGGGCAAACTTTTCGGTATTAACTTTGCTTTGGGGGTTACCACCGGTATCACCATGGAGTTTCAATTCGGCACCAACTGGTCGTATTACTCGCATTATGTGGGGGATATTTTCGGTGCGCCGTTGGCTATCGAAGGTTTGATGGCCTTTTTCTTGGAAGCCACACTGGTGGGATTGTTTTTCTTCGGATGGGAAAGAATGTCGCGCCGACAGCATCTGCTGGTTACCATCTTTATGGCTTTGGGTACCAATCTTTCCGCCTTGTGGATTTTGGTTGCCAACGGCTGGATGCAGAATCCTGTCGGAGCAGTGTTTAATTTTGAAACCATGCGCATGGAAATGACCAGCTTTGCCGAAGTGTTTTTTAATCCCGAAGCGCAAAACAAATTCGTACACACCGTGTCGGCGGGTTATGTGGCCGGGTCGATGTTTGTGTTGTCGATATCATCATGGTATCTGCTGCGCAAACAGGACGTGGAGTTTGCCAAGAGAAGCTTCCGTATTGCCGCAGCATTTGGTATGGCTTCGGTTTTATCCGTGATTGTATTGGGTGACGAATCGGGTTACAGCATCGGTAAGGCGCAGAAAACCAAAATGGCGGCTATCGAGGCGATGTGGGAAACCGAGCCGCCGCCGGCATCTTTCAGCCTTTTTGCTATTCCCAATGAGCGTGAGATGAAAAATGATTACGCCCTCCATATTCCTTATGTGATGGGTATTATCGGCACGCGTTCCCTGAATACCCCGATTCCCGGTATCAAAGATATCATTGCTGAAAATGCCTTGCGTATAGAATCCGGCCGCCATGCGGTTACCGCATTGGAACGTTTGCGTAAAGACCATACCGATACCGAGGCGCAGGAGGTTTTCCGTCGGCATCAGGAAGATTTGGGCTTCGGATTGTTGTTGAAACAATATACCGATAACGTTGCCCAGGCAGGTTCGGAGATAGTGGCACAGGCAGCACGCGATTCCGTACCCAAAGTATGGCCGATGTTTTGGGCATTCCGGATTATGGTGGCTTGCGGCTTTGCGATGTTGTTGGTATTCGGTTTGAGCTTTTGGAGCTCGGTAAAAGGTACTTTCGGTCAAAAACCGTGGCTTTTGAAAATGGTGTTTTGGTCGCTGCCGCTGCCGTGGCTGGCAATAGAATCGGGTTGGTTTGTAGCGGAATACGGCCGCCAGCCGTGGACGATTTACGGTGTGTTGCCTACCCACCTTTCTGCTTCTTCATTGTCGGTAGGCTCTTTGATGGGCTCGCTGGGCGGTTTTGTGGCTTTTTATACCGTATTGCTGATTGTCGAAGTGTATTTGATGCAGAAATATATCCGCATTGGCCCGGGGTCGTTGGGAACAGGGCGTTATGACAATGAACAAGCACACTGAGGAATCAAAAATATGGATATCGTAAATTTTTTCGACTATGCCACATTGAAATTTATTTGGTGGCTGTTTATCGGCTTTTTGCTTATCGGCTTTGCGGTTATGGACGGCCATGATATGGGAATTGGCGCTTTGCTGCCTTTTGTGGCCAAAACTGATGAAGAAAGGCGTATCGTCATCAACAGTATCGGTGTGCATTGGGAAGGTAACCAAACTTGGTTGATTACGGGTGCTGGCGCTATTTTCGCTGCTTGGCCGATGGTTTACGCTACTGCGTTTTCCGGTTTTTATTGGGCGATGTTGGCGGTGCTTTGGGCAATGTTTTTCCGCCCGGTCGGCTTTAAATACCGCAGTATGATTCAAAACGATACTTGGCGGCGGACATGGGATTGGTGTTTGTTTGTCGGTTCGTTCTTCCCGGCTTTGTTGTTCGGTGTGGCTTTAGGCAATGTGATTCAGGGCGTGCCTTTCCATTTCGATGATACTATGCGCTCTTTTTATACCGGCTCTTTTTGGGCGTTGCTCAATCCGTTTGCTTTATTATGCGGTGTGGTTTCCGTAGCCATGTTGGTTTTTCACGGCGGCGTATATCTGATGCACCGAACGGAGGGCACGGTTTATGCGCGTACCCGTAAAACCCTGTTGGGCAGCGCGCTGCTTACTTTGGTTTTGTTCGGAGCGTTGGGTTTTTGGGTGGCAAACGGTATAGACGGTTATGTTGTGGCTGCCGGATTGCAACCTGACGGCTTGGCTAATCCGTTAAATAAAGAAGTTGCACGCCAAGCCGGTGCATGGATGCAGAATTACCAACGTTGGCCGCTCACCATGGCGATTCCGGTTTCTGCTTATATCGGTATCGTTGCGGCTTTATTACTGGCACGCTCGGGTAAAACGTTGGCTGCATTCACATGTTCGGCAATCGGGATTTCCGCGATTGTCGCTACTTTCGGCGTATCGTTGTTCCCCTTTGTATTGCCCAGCAGCAGTGATTTGCGTTCCGGCCTGACTGTTTGGGACGCTACGTCCAGCCATTTGACCTTGGTGATTATGTTTTTTGTTACCGTCATACTTTTGCCGTTGGTAATGGCCTATACTTCTTGGGCATTCCGCATTATGCGAGGCAAGGTGACCGCTGAATACGTGCGTGAAAACAATCATAGCGCTTATTGAATAATCAAAATTTCAGACGGCTTGTTTGCTTTTAGAAAAGGCCGTCTGAAAACGGAAAGGAATTTTTAAAATGTGGTATTTCGCATGGATTTTGGGTTTGGGCTTTGCCGTTTTACTGGCAGTTATGATTGCTATGTGGGGCGAGTTTGAGCGGGATAGGGTAGAGAGTTTGAATAAAGCAGATCGGTATAATCCGTAAAGAAGGCCGTTAAAGTGAAAAGGATAAATTAAAAATGCCGTCTGAAAGTTTCAGACGGCATTTTTTACGGTTATTTGGATCGGCTGAGTTTGTCCAGGCGGGCGTTGAGGCGTGCGATATCGTCGCGCAGGCGGTCCACTTCGGCTGTCCACGCATCAAATTCTTCGCGGGTGATGACGGCCGAATCGGGCTCACGGGCATAATCGCTTATTTGCGCCATTAGGTTTTGGCCGATTTGCTTGAGTGTATGACCGAGTTGTGCGGCGCGTGTGGCAATGCTGCCCGCCAACGCGTCGCCAAACAAACGGGAAAGATCGTCGTTGGCGTAGTAGCGCAAGCTGCCGAAAAGAGGTAGCAGGGCCATACCCATGGCCGTATCTCCTTCTAAAGCGATGTCGCCCACGCCGGGCACTTGTCCTTGAAGGGCTTTTTGCAGCGCACTGTTGTGGAAAATCAGCACGGTATCTGCGGCGTGTTCGGTGTTTTCCAAATAGCCTTCGGCATTAATACGGCCTTTTATCGACAAACCGGCGGCTTGAATGCAGACGGTGATACCGTTGTAGCCGCCAAGTGTGGCGCGTGTTTCCGGATTTTGTCGGATCAGATGGTTAAGTGCGGATAGGGCAAGCATGGTTTTCTTTCGGGTAGGTTGTCTGTACGTATGCTTCAGACGGCCTGATTATTCGGTCAATATATGGGCAAAGTCGTTGTATAGCGTGCCGACAATTTTGCCTTGTGCCAAGTCATCCATATCAAATATAGGTTCGGGGAGTCCGAGTTTGGCGGCTTCGGCTCGGTAAAATTGATATTTCGGCAGGTATTCGGGCTCGACAAGATTGCGGATGCGTTTGCCCTGCGGATTGCAGGCGGCATAAAAGAGAGCAGAGACGGCGCGGTCTTGGTGCAGCATATTGACGGGTGCGTATGCGCCGCTGATGTTATTGCGCTTTAGCAGGCTGTTGAGCGGATGGCGGGTGGCGGAATAGAGGCCGCCCAAGCGTAGGATATCGATATTCGGAACGGCGCTATCCAGTAATTGTTGCTCAAAGGTACAGATGTTGCGCGCACTTTCGGTTTGGGGATCGGGTACGGTATCTTCGTCGCATTCACGTGGACTATTGCCGTATACGCTGATGCTGCTGCCGTAGATGATGTGCTGTATACCGTATGTTTGGGCAAGCTTGAGCCATTGTTCCAAAATGCTGTTATAGCGGTTGCCGAAAGGAGAGGGGGGAAGCAGGCAGAACCATACGGGTTTGTCTGCCCAGTATTGTTGCCAGAAAGGGGCGTTTAGGCTTTCGGCTTCGTTTAAATTGGCGCAACTGAGCTGTATGGGAAGGTTGATTTCATCTGATGTGAGGCGGTGTTTCAGGGCGGCGATACGGCTGCCGTGTTGGTCTAATTTTTCTGCCAACGGGCGGCCGAGATAACCCAGCCCTAAAATTGCGCTGTCGGGTGCGTACATTTCAGACGGCCTCTTGGTCGAGCCAGGCGGGGCGGCTCCATTTTTTAGTTTCTACAAAACGGTATGCGGCCATTTTTTCCAGCAGCTTGTCCGGAGTATCTGCGCAGCACAGTAAGTTGAGGTTGGTTTCAGGCATGAATCCGGCTTGTGCGGTTTGTTCCAGCATGGTTAGTAGGGGATTGAAAAAGCCGTTGGTATTGAGCACGCCTACCGGTTTGTGGTGTAGGCCGAGTTGTGCTTGTGATAAAACTTCAAACAGTTCTTCGTAAGTACCCAATCCGCCCGGCAAGGCGACAAAACCGCTGCCGAGCTCAATCATTTTGTTTTTACGGCTGGTCATATCAGGGGTTTCGATCAAACGGCTCAGGCCGAGATGGGCAACTTCTTTTTCGCGCAAGAAAGTAGGAATTACGCCCACGGCTTCGCCGCCTGCTGCCAATACGGCATCGGCTACGGTGCCCATCAGGCCGACTTTGCCGCCGCCGTAAACCAAAGTGCTGCCGCGTTGGGCGATGGCGGTTCCCATGGCTTGTGCGGCACGGTGGTAATCAGGGATACTGCCGTAGTTCGAGCCGCAGTAAACAACTATGGATTGCATTTATGCTCTCTAAAAAATTTATTGGTAATGTTTAAGCCGAATGGCCCGGCAATAGTTGTGGCTTATAAAACTGCCAGCGGATAAGAGCCGATAATTTTGACAAATGATGCGCGCTCTTCCAAGCCGCTCAGGGCGGTGGTAACTTTTTCATCATTACGGTGCCCCTCTATATCGATGAAAAACAGGTAATCCCATAGCCCCGATCTGCTGGGGCGGCTTTCGAATTTGGTCATGGAAATACCTTGTTCGGTAAAGGGTTTGAGCAGGGCGTTCATAGCACCGGCACGGTTGGGGGTGGAGATGACCAACGACGTTTTATCACGGCCGCTGGGAACGGTATCTTGATGGCCGAGAACGAGAAAACGGGTGGTATTATTCGGTTCGTCTTCGATGCTGCTGGCGGCTTTGGTCAATTGGTACAACTCGGCAGCAGTTTGGCCGGCAATAGCGGCAACGCCGGGATTATCGCTTTCGGAAGCCATACGGGCGGCTTCGGCGTTGCTGGATACGGAAATACGGACGGCGTCAGGCAGATTGCGGCTGAGCCATTCATGGCATTGCGCCAGAGCTTGCGCGTGCGCATAGACATGGGTAATACCGTTTAGGCTGCCGTTGTTTTTACGCAGCAAATGATGATGTATGCGTAAAACAACTTCACCGCAGGCTTTTAGCGGTGATACGGATAATAAATCCAAAGTGCGGCCGACGGAACCTTCGGTAGAGTTTTCTACCGGAGCGACCACATAATCAGCCCGACGGGATTCGGCCATACGGAATGCCTCGTCTATTGTGGCGCATGATTGGGTATGGGCGGCATGGCCGAAATGTTTGATGGCTGCTTGTTGGGTAAATGTGCCGGCAGGGCCGAGATAAGCAATGGTAAGCGGACGCTCTACCGCCAAACACTCGCTCATGATTTCGCGGAATAAACGTGCCACGGCCTCATCGGGAAGAGGGCCGCGGTTGAGATTTTGAATGCGGCGCAATACTTCCGCTTCGCGCTCGGGACGGTATACCACACCCGTACCTTTGAGTTCGCCGATAGCGCGGGCATGACCTGCACGATCGTTGAGCAAACGTAAAATAGCGGCGTCTATTTCGTCAATGGCCTTGCGGTGCGGAAGCAGTTTGTCGTCGGCAGACATGGTATTCCTTTATAGAGATTCGGTTGTGTGCGCTTGAAGGATTGGGCTTGTAAGCGGCAAAATAGAAAACAGCCCATGTGTTTTTGCTGTCCGATATCGGCATATCCAGTGCGTTAACTTTTTATTTTCGTATATAACGCCCGCTTATTTTAACATTAAAGAAAGGCCGTCTGAAAATATAACTTTCAGGCGGCCTTTCGGGTAAAAGTATGGCATCTAACCGATACGCAGTATCAAAAATAAATCTATCTTGCGGGCTTAAGCAAGCGATCGGTTGCCAAATAAAACTTTGCCGGAAAACAGCCACAGTAAAACCATACCGCATATGGTAGAGAGCAGCATCATACCGGCCATGGTCAGCGGCGTACCATTGTGCATCCAGGTAGTCAGTATACCGACGGCTGCCGCAATCAACGATTGGCAGACGCCCAATACGGCATTGGCACTGCCGCCTTCTTCTTTGAAATAGCTCATAAAGCAGGCCTGGGTATTGGCATTAATCAAGCCTTGCGTACCGACAGATAACATAATACAACCTACCAAAAATGCCATATGCGGTTGTTTTGTCAATAAAACGGCGGAAAGCATCAGCAGATTGGCCAAAAATTGAATGGCGATACCCCATTTCAAAATATTTTGAGCATGACTGCCTGTTTTCAAACGCCAAGCCGTAATGCGGTTAAATGCGGCCATGGTAATGATGTTCATACCAAAAAACCAAGCATATTGGTGGGCGGAAATGCCGTAAAGCTTCATATAAACGAATGAAGATTCGGTGAGAAAGACAAACATCGAGGAAAAACTGAATGCTTGGAAAAATAGAAAACCCAAAGCAGAACGTGTACGTAAGACATGCAGATACCGCCTGATCACGGTTTGGAAGACCGAGCGGCCAATGGGTTCGGTTTGTGCCGGCTTGGCTAAAAAACGAAACAGCAATCCCCATACCGCACAAGCGTACACGGAGAGAAAAATAAAAATAGCCCGCCAGCCGCCCAAGCTTTTTAATAGTGCTCCGAGCATAGGGGCTGCCAGCGGGGCGACCATCATGATAATGCCGATAAGTGCAAACATCTGTGCTGCTTGGCGTCCTTCGTAGTAATCCCGTACGATTGCGCCTACTACCACAACCGCCATACCGGCACCGAAGGCTTGAACCATACGTAGAAAAAAGAGCTCTCCTGCGGTTTGTATGAAAACCAAGCCGACAGCGCCTGCCAAATATATTGCTAAGCCCGATAAGGCTACAATACGGCGGCCTTTTAAGTCGGACAAAGAGCCGCCGATAAGCTGCCCTGCAGCCACACCAAACATAAAAGAGCTGAGGCTTTGTTCGATACGGTGGATATCTGCGCCCAGTTGTGCTGCCATGGTGGGAATAGCAGGAAGATAGGCATCTACCGAGAAAGGCATAATGGCGACCAGAAGGGCAAGCAGCAGAGCCATTTGTTTGTCGGTAAGGGTAGGGGTGGAAACCGTATTTGTCATGATGGATAATATAGTAATGAAAGCGTTAAGCCGCCCAAAGGCGGCTTGTGTCAGATAAGTGGTTTTGATTCTACGCCTTTTTCAGACGGCCTAAAAGTCTCTTTTGGATGAAAAAGGTTAAATAAATCAAAAAAATGAAATAGATTTTGGCGGGGGTAGCTATTGTGGGTTACTACTCCTCTGGTGCAACATATTGATATGTGCTGCTTTCCGAAAGGCTATCGGCTTACGAATTTATGCTTATGGAATTTAATTTGTTTATTGAATGAGTACTTTCGGAATTGGTGGTTACGGCAATTTTTTGGGATAGGGGAAATTCATTTTGATTTATTCCTTGCATATGAAATCAGGCCGTCTGAAAAATTTTCAGACGGCCTGATTTGCTAAGAATTATATTCTTTAAGGTGCGCTTGCGCTGTCGGGAATGGTTTCAGGCTCCGAAGCCGCCTGATCCGGTATGTTTGATTCAGGCAACATATCGGCTTCGGTAAACTCAGGTTCCGGCTCGCTTTCAAATATTTTACCGTTGAGCTTGAGTTGGTTGTCAGCCAAATCTATGCGGGTACGGATGATGCCGTTATCGAGGGTGAGATAATTTTCACGCTGCATCGATTGTACGGTGCTGTCTACCATCAGGCGGAGAGTTTCATTGATATCGTCCAAGCTGGCGCGGCCTTCTGCCAAATCTTCGGGGTTCACGCTAAAGAGGTTGCTTGCTTGGTTGATGGCGATTTGTTCCAACAGTTTTTGGGGCACGTTCATATCAAATTGTGCCTGTGTTTTTCTCATCATAGCGGAAAAGTCATTTAAATCGGCTGCCAGCAGGCCGTTAAAGCGAAGCTCGCCTTTCACGTCTACTTTTCCTTGCGGCATGGTAAAGGCGAATGTATTGATTTTTAATACCGGATTTTGAGTAAACAGACCGGCTGCATCGGTTTTGACGGTTTGCAGCAGTTCCGCACGAATCTGCTCTTCGCTTAATTCGCGTGCAGCTAATTCGGTAAGTTTGTTTTTAACGGCCAGCAAGCCTTTGGCATCGAGGTGTTCTGCCGCAACATCAATATCAAGAGGACCGTATTTTTCGTCGCCGTAGGTGAGGTTGGCAAATTGGAAGCGGCCTTTACTGTTGATCCATTCTCCCGCTTCATCGGTTTGCGTGTCGAAGCTTAGTTTGTCGACTTCTATTTTTGAAGGTGCGATTGTGCCGGTGGGATTGATAAAGGCGCCGATTTGCAGGTTGGTTACCAAGTTGACCAGTTCGTTTAATTTGACGTTATAGTCGATGCCTTCTTTCCATTGGATGGAGAATTTATCCAATTTGAAACTGCTGCTGCCCAATGCCAGACGGTTGCCACCGTCTTTGGTTTCGGTATGGATATTCAGATTTTGCAGTACTACATCGCCTTTGTCGGCTAATTTGATATGAAGGAAGGGAGCGGTGTAATCATTATTATAGCTGTCGAAGCCTTTGGTGTAGGCAGTATTGCCGCTCAAACCTTTCCAATCCAGTTTGATACCGGAAAGCTCTTCATAGTCGAAAGCGGGGACTTTGAAACTGATATTGCCCGAACCGCTTAAGTAAACAGTATTGCTCATACTTACTGGCGCCTGATTGCCGAAAAAGCGCGCCAATACTTTTTCTGTTTCCGGGTTGTATTTGAACTCGGTTTCCACGCGTGCCCGAACGGGAGTCAGGCCGCCGGCAAAGGGGCCATGTTGGATATGGTTGACGAGCGTAATGGGCTCGTTCAGTACGGTTTTTAAATTCTCGGGTAAATATTGCTGGGTATTGTGGAGCAAAGAAGGTTTCAGCCGGATAACTGTAGTTTCGGTAGCGCTGAACCAGCCCCGTTCATAATTATGGGATTCGACGGTTAGAAAGCCTGATTGGGCGAGTATTTTTTGTTGTTCGTTGAGGCTTTCTTCGGCTTTTGTACCTAAATAGTAAGGCAGACCTAAAAACAGCACTGCCAAAAGGATGATGATGGTGGCCGAGATGGCAATCAGAAGCTTTTTCATTGCGTCGAATTTAATAATAGCTAAAGGCCAAGCATAGCATTTTTTAGCGGCTTTGTCTTTTTTGCACGGCAGAGGGTAGATTGGAATTAGGTAGTAAAAAAGCACCCTTTAAGGGTGCTTTTGATTATCTGGCGTATTATTTATTGTAACTCGCGAACATCGCGCCAACCATCATTGGTTTGCATAAGCGTAGCGCTTTGAGTACGTGTTTTCTCAATATCGGCCCAACTGTCGCCGCCTTGTTTGATCAGCTTGCGGGCCCAACTTTCAGGTTTGAATTCCGCTTCGTAGGAAACTTGTGAAACTGTTACACCGTTTGAAGGTGTCGGTTCGGTGTACCAATTGATCTTGTCGACCGTTTGGACACCTAAGCAAAACAACGGGCCATGGGAGCTGGGGCGAACTTGTCTATTGCCTTTTTCGGTAAGTTGGAAAACTTGCGTACGTATGTTTTCATCTCCGTCTTCGGTAATTTCGGTTTTTTGGCGTTCGTAAAATCCTTCATTGGTTAGCAGACGCATTTGTTTGAGATTATTTTCATTGATTTCCTGGCCGTTTCGGTTTTGTTCGGCAATTTTAATTACAGGTTCGCCCAACATGATACCGGAGCTGCTGCCATTTTCCGGTGATTGGATATCCAGGCTCAAAGGCAGACAAAAACGATTTTGCCCTGCGTATCGTTCAATCGATTTTTTAAATTGCGTATTACTGGCGGAATTTTTATCGCCGCATGCGGTAAGCATGGCGGCAGCGGCAATAGCGGTGATGATGGCTTTTTTCATATCGGTAGTTCTCCTGCTGTTTTTGAATGCCTTCTATCAAAGCAAAGGTGTTTATTAAAATAAGCATAACTTTTTTTAGATAGTCTTCCAAATTTTTTACTTGCTAAATTTTATGTTGCCATATATTTGAAGCATGACAACTATGTTGCGAAAACGTACAATTGGGTTCTTTTAATAAAATTGATTTGGAAATCATGATAAAAATTTACGGCATTCCGAATTGCGATACGGTCAAAAAAGCCCGGCGCTGGTTAGAAGAAAACCAAGTGGCCTATGAATTTATTGATTTCAAAAAGACGCCGCTGGATAAGGCTTTAATTGAGAAATGGTTGGCAGATATTCCAATGGAAGTATTATTAAATAAGCGTGGTACCACTTGGAGAAAGCTTGATGAAGCACAGAAGGTATCAGTAGAAAACCATGATGCCGCCATTGCTTTAATGGTAGACCAACCCAGTTTAATCAAACGTCCCATAGCCGATATGAATGGCCATTATCATGCCGGCTTTCAGATTGTCGATTACGAATCATTTTTTAGAAAATAATGAAATATATGAATACACAAACCATTTTTATTTCCGACTTGCACCTTTCCGCAGATGTGCCGGAATTAAACAAATTGTTTTTTCACTCTTTGGCAGAATGGCGAGGCAAAATCGACGCGCTCTATATCCTTGGCGATTTTTTCGATGTTTGGGTAGGAGACGATGACGAGAACCCGTTTATCAATAGTGTTGTTCAGGCTTTGGTAGATTTTACTGCCGAAACACCCGTATTTATCCAGCATGGTAACCGCGATTTTTTATTGGGTAATGCTTTTGCCGAGAAAAGTGGCGTACAGATGTTGCCTGAGCAGTATATAGCTGAGATTTACGGTAAACCTTATTTATTGGTACACGGCGATGAATTATGTACGGATGATTTGGCATACCAGCAATTCCGTCTGCAATCGCGTAATCCGATGTGGCAGGCTGCCGTTTTGACCAAGTCCTTGGCAGAACGCCGTATGTTGGCCGGGCAAATACGTATGATGAGCGAAATCAAAAAAGCCGAAGACGGTAAAAGCGAAATCTCTGATGCCACTGAAGCCGGTATTCAAGCTTTGTTGAGCCAACATCGAGGTAAAGGTATTGAGGTATTGATTCACGGTCATACCCACCGCCCGGCAGTACATGTTCACGAGACAGAAGAAGGCAGTGTGCATCGTTATGTGCTGCAAGATTGGGAAAACGGCAAAGGCGGTTATTTGAGTATCACTTCAGACGGCAAGATAGGCATGCATCTGTTAGAGAAGTGAAGGATTTTATGTAATATGGTAAAAGAGGTTATGTATTAATATAGTTTGTAACTTTTGTAACTGTTATTTTAATAATATACAGTATTTTATGCTTTAAAAGATGAAAAAAATACATATTATTGCCGTTCATCTTGATTAAATACCGTTGTTCCGGCTCTATGCTATCGACATCTTGAGTCGCACTAGAATGTAAGTCATTAGGGTGGTTGTTTTTTTGCCGCCCTTTAGCTCAGGCGGGAAAAGTATTCTGCCTGAAACCTTGCATGATGTGGATAACCTTGGAGTAAATGATGACTTATTATTACGGTACGGCCTGCTACGGCGGGAAATCTTATAGCTATGGTGGCTATAGCTACAGCGGCTCTAAATACTACGGCTCAACCAGTTGCGGTACCAGTGGAAGCTGGAGCACGGGAAGCACTTGGGGCAGCAAATGCAGCGTGGTAATTAAACCGATTGTAAAACCTGCTTTGTGCTTTTCTTTCTCGAGCCTGATTAAAATCCTTAATCCTGTTTACTGGTGCTATCCGAAGGCTACTGTTACTCCGAAGCCCGAACCAAAACCGACAACTCCCGATTGTCCTAAACCTGAACCTAAGCCGGAACCGAAACCCGAGCCGAAACCGGAACCTAAGCCGGAACCAAAACCCGAGCCGAAACCGGAACCTAAGCCTGAGCCTGCCAAGCCTTGCGTAGACTGCTCAGATGTTGATCCGAACCCAAGCAACCAATACGGTGGTACTGATACCAATCCGGGTAATGTTCTGCATGTTTCCGACATGAATGCCGATGAAAACGGTTATTACTGGGGTTCTGAAGAAAAAGACACCATTACCGGTACTGACGGCGAAGATGTTATTTTCGGCGCAGGCGGCCCCGATGTGATTTACGGTGGCGACGGTAACGATACTATTATCGGCGGCCCGGGCGGCGATTCTTTGTACGGCGGTAATGGCAAAGACTACCTGCAAGGCAGCGATGGTAACGACTACCTCAATGGCGGTCCTGGTGACGATATCATGCTGGGCGGTTACGGTAATGATGTTTATGTTGTACATCAACCCGGTGATGTGGTTAAAGAGTTTGAAAACCAAGGTACCGATTTGGTTTACAGCGTTATTGACTACACCTTGCCTGATCATGTTGAAAATCTGACCTTGCTGACTGATTCTAACTTGAACGGTACCGGTAACTCTCTGGACAACGTAATCACCGGTAATGCAGGTAATAACGTGTTGAATGGCGGTGACGGTAACGATACCTTGTATGGCAAAGGTGGTGAAGACACTCTGATCGGTGGTAATGGTAACGATTACCTGGATGGCGGTTCGGACGATGACGTTCTGAACGGCGGTTTGGGTAACGACACCTACTTCTACGACTTCTGCTATGGCCACGACACCATCGTTGATAATGGTGGTAACGACGTGCTGAAATTTGGTTCTGACATCAAGGCTTCAGATTTGTTGTTCAAAGCCGACGGTAACGACTTGGTTATCAACTTCAAAAATAACCCGACCAATGATAGCCTGACCATTTCTGATTGGTTCTCAGGTGCTGATAATAAAGTGGAAAGCTTCGTATTCACTTCAAGCAACACCACTTGGGACAGCAACGCTATCCAAAACCAACTGCAAACCCATGGTATCGTATAATTTAGTATGAATACTGTGCAGTAATGCTTAACCGCCCGATGATTCGGGCGGTTTTTTATATTCGGGCTACGGAGCTTGCCAACAGGCCGTCTGAAAATTTCAGACGGCCTGTTTGATCGGGTATGAATTAATGCTGTGTTGATTATATTATAGGGAATTCTGATTGGGAAAAAGCAGGGTATGGTTTCTGATAAAATGATTATAGTAATATCATGGGTGTAAGGCATCTCCTTAAGTCGGTGTGCCAATCGTCTTAAAATCAAGTAAAATACGCGCTTGAATTCAATTTTCCGGGTAGGGTAGCCATGAGTGAAATCAGTCTGAAAAAAATTTATTCAGGTAAGGTGCGGGATCTTTATGAAATAGATGACAAGCGTATGCTGATGGTTGCTTCAGACCGTTTGTCTGCTTTTGACGTTATTTTAGATGATCCTATTCCCGGCAAAGGTGAGATTCTTACCCAAATTTCCAATTTCTGGTTCCAGAAACTCGGCCATATAATGCCTAACCATTTCACGGGGGAGACGGTTTATGATGTATTACCCGAATCGGAAGCGAAATTGTTGGAAAAGCGTGCTGTAGTAGCCAAAAAACTCGAACCGGTGAAAGTTGAAGCGATTGTTCGCGGTTATCTGGCCGGAAGCGGTTGGAAAGATTACCAGCAAACAGGAGCAGTATGCGGCATCAAATTGCCGGAAGGTTTGCAAGAGGCGCAGCAGTTGCCTGAGGTGATTTTTACTCCGTCTACCAAGGCGGCGGTGGGCGACCATGATGAAAACATCAGTTTTGAAGAGTGTGAGGCCATTATCGGTAAAGAGTTGGCGGAGGAAGTTCGTGCCAAAGCCATTCAGCTTTATACGGAAGCCGCAGAATATGCCAAAACAAGGGGTATTATTATTTGCGATACCAAATTTGAATTCGGCTTGGACGAAAATGGTACGTTAACCCTAATGGATGAGGTTTTGACTCCTGATTCCAGCCGCTTTTGGCCTGCCGATCAATACCGTATGGGCAGCAATCCGCCGTCTTTCGACAAACAGTTCGTGCGTGATTGGTTGTTGCAAAGCGGCTGGAACAAACAGGCTCCCGCTCCCAAAGTGCCGGAAGATGTGGTGGAAAAAACCGTAGCCAAATATCGTGAGGCATTGCATCTTTTGGCCGATTGATTAAATAAAGCCCGATTTTCGGCGAATATAAATTTCAGCCGTTCGACAGATTGCCGCCGATCATTTCGGCGGCAGCCATTTTTCAGACGGCATAATGATATTAAGACGGATACATAATGAAATTACATCAGACTGTAGCAAAGCATGTAGAAGCAGCTTTTAACACGGCAGGTATCGGCGGTGAGCCGATCGTATTGCAACCTGCAAAAAATGCCGATTTCGGAGATTTTCAAATTAACGGCGTGATGGGTGCGGCCAAAAAAAGTAAGCAAAACCCGCGCGAGTTGGCCCAAAAAGTTGCCGATGCATTATTGCAAAACAGCGTGATAGAGTCTGCCGAAGTTGCAGGCCCGGGTTTTATCAACTTGCGACTGAAAGCCGGATTTTTGGCAGAAGAGGTGTATGCGGCACTTTCAGACTGCCATCTGAACGTCAGCCCCTGTTCCGATCCGCAAACAGTAGTGATTGATTATTCTTCTCCGAATTTGGCTAAAGAAATGCATGTAGGCCATTTGCGTTCAAGCATTATCGGTGACAGCCTCAACCGCGTATTGTCTTACCTTGGCCATAAGGTGATTGCCCAAAACCATGTGGGCGATTGGGGAACACAATTCGGCATGCTGGTGGCTTATATGGTGGAGCAGAAACAGGAAAATGCCGAGTTTGAATTGGCCGATTTAGAGCAGTTTTACCGTGCCGCGAAAGTGCGTTTTGACGAAGATACCGCTTTTGCCGATACCGCCCGTGAATATGTGGTGAAACTGCAAGGCGGTGATGAAACCGTATTGGCGTTATGGAAGCAGTTTGTAGAGATTTCGCTTAAGCATGCCCAAGCCGTTTACGATACTTTGGGGCTCAAGCTAACGCCGGCGGATGTGGCGGGTGAATCTAAATACAATGATGATTTGCAAACCGTTGTGGATGATTTGGTTGCGAAAAATCTAGCAGTGGATGATGAAGGTGCCAAAGTCGTGTTTTTGGACGAGTTCAAAAACAAAGACGGCGAACCGGCAGCGTTTATCGTGCAAAAACAAGGCGGCGGTTTTTTATATGCCAGTACCGATTTAGCCTGCGTGCGTTACCGTGTAGGCAACTTGAAAGCCGACCGTTTGTTATATGTGGTGGATACCCGTCAAAAACTACACTTCGAGCAACTATTTGCCACTTCGCGCAAGGCAGGCTATCTGCCTGAAAATGTAAAGGCAGAGTTTATCGGTTTCGGTACCATGATGGGGCAAGACGGCAAACCGTTTAAAACCCGCAGCGGTGATACGGTGAAGCTGGTGGATTTGCTGGACGAATCAGTTGAACGCGCAACAGGTTTGGTAAAAAGTAAAAATACCAATTTAAGTGACGAAGAAGCTGCGCAAATAGGCCAAGTAGTCGGCATCGGTGCGGTAAAATACGCCGATTTGAGTAAAAACCGCCTTAGCGATTATGTATTCAACTGGGATGAAATGCTCAGCTTCGAAGGCAATACCGCACCTTATTTGCAATATGCCTATACCCGTGTACAAAGCGTATTCCGTAAAGCGGGTGAATGGGATGAAAATACCAAGCCCGAGTTGGTCGAACCTTTGGAAAAACAGCTTGCCGTTGAACTGCTGAAATTTGAAGACGTGTTGCAAAGCGTGGCCGATACGCTGAATCCACACTATTTGGCGGCCTATCTCTACCAAGTGGCAACTTTGTTCAGCCGTTTCTACGAGGCTTGCCCGATTCTAAAAGCCGAAGGAACTACGCGAAACAGCCGCTTGCAATTGGCCGCACTTACGGGCGAAACACTGAAGCAGGGTTTGGGTTTGTTGGGTATTGAAACGTTGGATGTGATGTAGTTTGTATCGGGGCCGTCTGAATATTTCGGGCGGCTTTTTTATTGCTTTCGTATGAAATATCTATTTCAAAAACATACGTTTGATAAAAAAAGGCCGTCTGAAATATATTTCAGACGGCCTTTAACAAAGTATCTGCGTAACATCGGTCAAACTTATTTGTACATATATGGTGAGCGGTATTTTTACCGACAAGGCGCGGTGATAGGAATCGTAAACGTTTTCGTGCCATACACGAATTTACACGGCGGCGGTGTTGAAATCGGCCGCAGTGTGATCATATATAGAAAACTTAAACAACTGAATTATCTTGTTTATCAGTGATGAAGATTTTATTTCGCTTGACTGTATCGGTGTTGTTGGCAGCAGGTGCTTATGCAATGTGGTTGCATTATGGTGCTTTGAAGCCGTCTGAAAATACAAAGGTATTAACGCGCGAAGGTGTGCTTACCCAGATTCAAGACTTAAACCGTCTTGAAAGTACGGCGTTTTATATCGACACGATTATCAAAACCGAAAAGCAGGGCAATTGGTATGCTTTGTGGCAGGATGCGCAACGAGGTTTGTTTCTGGCCAAGGGCCGGGTGGTGGCCGGAGTGGATTTGAACAAACTGACGCCCGAACATGTGAATGTGGTGGATAACAAGGTGATTATCAGTTTGCCTCCGGTAGAAATTTTAAGTGTGAATTTAGACGACATAGAAGTTTATGATTTGAAAACCGGTTCGCTCGGTTTGCATCCGGTAGATAAAACAGTTTTCCAAACCGTACAAGCAGAGGGTAGGCGGCAGGTTTTAACCAGCGCCTGCAAAGCCGGTATTTTGGAGCACGCACAAAATCAGGCGCAGTTGCAGTTGGAAAAACTGTTTGCGCTTACCCAAACCGAAGTATCGGTTTATCCTGCCGCTTTACCTGTGTGTAAAGCGGTTTAATATCGTGATGAAAGGATCACAGCATGTCTCAAGTAACCTTACAGGGCAAACCGGTAGAAGTGGCCGGTAACTTTTTACAAGCAGGCCAAACCGCGCCGGATTTCAGTTTGACTGCCGGGGATTTGTCGCAAAAAAGCTTGGCTGATTTTGCCGGTAAACGCAAAATTCTGAATATTTTTCCGAGCGTGGATACCGGTGTATGTGCCAAATCCGTGCGGACATTTAATGAACAAGCAGCCGCTGTGGCCAATACGGCCGTATTATGTATCTCTGCCGACCTACCGTTTGCCCAAGCACGTTTTTGCGGTGCCGAAGGCATTGAAAACGTATCCATGCTCTCTACATTCCGTAGTGATTTTCCCGAAAATTACGGTGTGGCTTTGGTTTCCGGTGCGCTGCAAGGCTTGACTGCCCGTGCAGTGGTTGTACTGGATGAAAACAATCGGGTATTGCATAGCGAGCTGGTTGCCGAAATCGCCCATGAGCCGGACTATACGGCTGCTTTAGCGGTTTTGTGATGTAGAGCGTTATTTGTTATCAAGGCCGTCTGAAATTTTCAGGCGGCCTTTTGTTTGCAAACGGGGGCGAAGGGGAGATTGGAATAAATCTTGGTTTTGTGTGTTTGCATATCGGACGGGAGTAGGTGCCGAAGTGATTTTCTCAGCTATGTATGGTGTGAATGCGGTACAATAGCAGCCTATCTATACCGGAGCTGTAGAGCAGTTCCGGTTAATGTTTTTATTTTTACAGCCATTATGAACCGCAGAACTTTGCAGCAAAACCATTTTGCCCGTATTGAAAAGCAGGCGGGTTATAGTTTTTCCGACCGCTCCTTGCTTGAACGGGCGTTGACCCACCGCAGCTTCTCAGCCAACAATAACGAACGCTTCGAATTTATCGGCGATGCGATTTTGAATTATACCGTTGCCAAAATGCTATTTGATGCTTTTCCCAAATTAAGCGAGGGTGAGTTGTCGCGCTTGAGAGCGAATTTGGTGAACGAAGCGGTATTGGCGGAAATCGCCGTAGAAATGAAACTGGGCGATGCCTTGTTTCTCGGTGTGGGCGAATTGAAAAGCGGCGGCTTCAACCGTCCCTCCATATTGGCCGATGCGTTGGAGGCTTTGTTTGCCGCCGTCAGCTTTGATGCGGATTTTGCCGCCGCAGAGAAAGTGGTGCGCCGTTTGTTTGCCGAGCGGGTGAAAACAGTAGATTTTAAAAACCAAGGTAAAGATGCCAAGACTCTGTTGCAGGAGTTTTTGCAGGCGCAACGCCTAGCTTTGCCAAAATACCGTATTGAAAAGCAAACCGGTGAAGGCGCCGACAGTATTTTCAGAGTATCTTGCGATTTGGGCGAGCTTGGTTTTATCTGTTACGCCGAGGCAGGCAGCCGTAAGGCGGCAGAGCAAAGTACGGCAAAAGAAGCATTGGCTTGGCTTGAGCAGCACCGTTCACCAAAGAAAAGTAAAAAATTATGATTCAGACGGCTTTGATTTGAGAGCATGCCGTCTGGAAACAGGAAAATCATTTTATGAATATGGACGATACCCAATTTCAAATTCCGGATGCCAACGGTTATCGCTGTGGCTTCGTGGCGATAGTAGGCAGGCCGAATGTCGGTAAGTCAACATTAATGAACCACCTTATCGGTCAAAAAATCAGCATTACCAGTAAAAAAGCACAAACCACGCGCCATAAGGTAACCGGTATCTATACCGATGATACGGCGCAATTTGTGTTTGTTGATACCCCGGGTTTTCAAACCCATCACCGTAACGCGCTCAATGACCGGCTGAATCTGAATGTTACCGAAGCCGTCAGCGGTGTAGACATAATCGTTTTCGTGGTGGAGGCGATGCGTTTTAGCGATGCCGACCGCATCGTATTGCAGCAATTGCCCAAGCGCACACCGGTTTTGCTGGTGGTGAATAAGATAGATAAAGACAAAGCCAAGGACAAATTGGCATTGGATGCGTTTATTGCCGATGTGCGTACTGAGTTTGATTTTGCAGGCGTGGAGGTGGTGAGTGCCAAACACGGTCTGCGCATTGCAAACCTGCTCGAAACCCTCAAGCCGTTTCTGCCCGAAAGTATTCCGATGTATCCCGAGGATATGGTTACCGACAAATCCAGCCGCTTTTTGGCGATGGAGATTGTTCGTGAAAAACTGTTCCGCTATTTGGGTGAGGAACTGCCTTATGCCATGAACGTGGAGGTAGAGCAGTTTGAGGAAGAAGAAAGCGGCATGTATCGGATTTATATCGCCGTTTTGGTGGATAAAGACAGCCAAAAGTCGATTTTAATCGGCAAAGGCGGCGAGCGGCTGAAGAAAATTTCGACCGAAGCGCGGTTGGATATGGAAAAACTGTTTGATACCAAAGTTTTCTTAAAAGTATGGGTGAAAGTGAAATCCGGTTGGGCCGACGACGTGCGTTTCCTGCGCGAGTTGGGTTTATAAGACAAAGCCGATGAAGCATCTCGACAATATCCTGCCGTTTGCACACAAGCTGTTACGTGCCGCCATTGGTGAGGGCGGACGTGCCTTAGACGGTACGGCGGGCAACGGCCATGATACGCTGGTGTTGGCCGAGGCTGTGGGAGAGACAGGGCGCGTATGGGCGTTTGATGTACAGGCTCAGGCTTTGGAAAACACCTGCAACCGCTTATTGGCGGCAGGGGTGGCGGAGCGTGTGGTTTTGGTTTCAGACAGCCACGAACATGTTGCACGACATATCCATGAACCGCTGGATGCTGCGGTATTCAATTTCGGATGGCTGCCGGGCGGCGACAAAAGCCTGACCACAGAATCACAAACCAGTATCAGCGCACTGTCTGCCACACTTGGTTTGCTGAAAGAGGGCGGGCTCTTGGTTGCGGCATTGTACCCGGGTCATGAAGCCGGACAGTATGAAGCAGAAGCCGTTGAAGCATGGGCGGCACAACTGCCGCAACGGCAATATGCGGTTTTACGTTACGGCTTTACCAATCGGCAAAACCGTCCGCCTTATTTGTTGGCAGTGGAAAAATTCACAAATTAATAATTATTTCGTTTAAAATACAACGTTGAAGCTTGGGATTGATTTGGCAGTTTCTGCTAATCAAAACCGCTTCGGCATAAATTGTTGTTAGTGTGTCTCAACTTCAGGCCGTCTGAAAAAACACTGGGAGTTTGGCGTAATGTCTTATTTGGCTGTAAAACACAGTCACATGTTGTTTGTGGCAATCACGATTTTACTGTTTAACTTACGTTTTTGGCTGCGTTTTGCACGCCCTGAAAAACCATTGGCGGACATATTGAAAGTATTGCCGCATCTTAACGATACTTTGTTGTTGTTTACCGGCCTTTGGTTGATGAAAATCACCCATTTGACACCGTTCGGCAATGCAAACTGGTTGGGTGTAAAAATCCTGTTGCTATTGGCCTATATCGCTATCGGTATCGTTACTCTCAAAGCTCCTCCTCGCAGCAACAAAGCCAATACGGGCTATTCGCTCAGCATGTTGTGTTTGGCGGGTATTCTTTATTTGGTGTGGTTCAGACCATTCTAAACAAGAGGCCGTCTGAATTATGCAAGAGTCAAAAACAGCCGTTATTGCTTTGGGCAGTAACCTGAAAAATCCCGCCGAACAATTACGCGGTGCATTGGATGCCCTTACTGCACATTCGCAAATCCGAGTGGAAAAGGTTTCTTCTTTTTATGTCACCGAGCCGGTAGGCTATACCGACCAACCCGATTTTGTGAATGCCGTTTGCGTGGTTTCCACCACTTTAAGCGGTATGGAATTGTTGGATACCTTGAACGGTATAGAGGCCGATTTCGGCAGAGAGCGTACTTTCCGTAATGCCCCGCGGACATTAGATTTGGATATTATCGACTATGCGGGCGAAATAAGTGAGCATCCGCGTTTGATTTTGCCCCATCCCCGCGCACACGAGCGTAGTTTTGTGATGCGGCCTTTGGCGGAAATTGCGCCAGATTATTCTTTGGGCATGCACGGTACGGCGGCAGAGTTGGCGGAGACATTGGGTAACGGCGGTATAAGATTGTTGGCATAACAAAAAATCAGCTACGCCCAGGGCCGAAATACAGGTCGAAGCGTGCGGTTTTATTTAGGGAAGGCAGTATGGATTACCGTTATATTGTTGTAGAAGGATCGATAGGAAGCGGCAAATCAGAGCTCAGCCAGCGTTTGGCCGCTTATTTTGATGCGCTGTATCTTACCGAAAGTCCGGAGCGTAACCCGTTTCTCGAGCAGTTTTATCTCAATGCGGCCAATCACGGGCTGGCTACCGAACTGTACTTTCTCATGCGCCGAGCCGAAGCGGTTGAAATCATCAATACCGAAGAAGAGCGTAACGGCCGTATCGTGGCTGATTTTTTGTTGGAGAAAGACCAGATTTTTGTACCAACGGTACTCAAAGGCAGTGATCCGGGTAACGAGCAAACTTTGTTTTGGGAAGTAAAACACAAAGTGATGCCAGAAATTCCCGTTCCCGATTTGGTGGTCTATCTGCAAACTTCAGACGAATTGGCACATAAACGCTTGCAAAAGCGTAACGACGGTACGTTGAATCTCTTTCCCAGCGGTTACTTACAGCAGATTCACGATGAATACCGGCGTTTTTTCCATCTCTACCAAAATGCTCCGCTGCTGATTGCCAATGCAGACGAAATGGACTTTGCGGATAATGACGACCATTTTGAAATGCTGTTGCGTGCCATGAGCAATATGCAGGGTAGCCGTCATTATTTGAATCTAGTAGATTGATCGGAAAAAAGATTTTTCAGACGGCGTGGGTGCGGCTCAGGCCGTCTGAAATATTTTCAGCGGGGTATATGGGTTTATCAGTTTGCCGCCGCTTGAAAACAAAGGCTGCTGTAACCATATAGCGGAAACGAAATTTTATCTGTAAAGAGACTAAGATGATTACAGTCAATACCCTGCAGAAAATGAAAGCAGAGGGTGAAAAAATCGCCATGCTGACGGCGTATGAGGCCAGTTTTGCCGCTTTGATGGACGAAGCTGGCGTAGATGTGCTTTTGGTCGGCGATTCTTTGGGCATGGTGGTTCAAGGACAACAATCTACCTTGCCGGTTAGCCTGCGCGATATGTGCTACCACACCGCCGCTGTGGCGCGCGGTACGAAAAATGCCATGATTGTGAGCGACTTGCCTTTCGGCGCATACCAGCAAAGCAAAGAACAGGCTTTTGCCGCCGCCGCCGAATTGATGGCCGCGGGTGCGCATATGGTCAAACTCGAAGGCGGTGTTTGGATGGCGGAAACCACCGAGTTTTTACAGTTGCGCGGTATTCCCGTATGCGCCCATATCGGCCTCACGCCGCAATCAGTACATGCTTTCGGCGGTTATAAAGTGCAGGGCAAGGGTGACAAAGCACAGGCTTTGCTAAATGACGCCGTCGCACACGAGCAGGCGGGAGCCGCTGTGGTACTGATGGAGTGCGTTCCTGCCGATTTGGGCAAACAAGTGACCGAACGACTGCGCTGTCCGACCATCGGCATCGGAGCAGGTGTGGATTGCGACGGACAGGTATTGGTGATGCACGATATGCTGGGTATTTTCCCGGGCAAAACCGCCAAATTCGTGCGTAACTTTATGGAAGGGCAAACCAGTGTTCAAGCAGCGGTAAAAGCCTATGTGGATGCGGTTAAAAACAAAACATTCCCCGCCCCCGAGCATACATTTGGCTCATAATGTTTTCTCCGTTGCAAACAGTGTATGATTTTTACCCCTAATTTTTCAGACGGCCCCGAAAATACTCAGGCCGTCTGAAATACGATTGGAAACAAGCCAATAGCGTATCCGAGTAGAAATAGAAAACATATATGGGACAGCTGTTAAGTATTGCCGCCTTGCATTGGCGGCATAGTTGCGCCACTATTATGGCCGTTTCTTTCAAGCCGTTTTAAAACAAAACTATGCAAATCATCCATACCATTCAAGAATTACGCGCATGGCGCAAAACTGCCGGGCGGGTGGCTTTTGTGCCGACAATGGGCAATCTCCACGAAGGCCATCTGGCCTTGGTGCATGAAGCACGCAAACGCGCAGATAATGTTGTCGTGAGCATTTTTGTCAACCGTTTGCAGTTCGGGCAAGGCGAAGACTTCGACCGTTATCCGCGTACCTTGCAGCAAGATGCCGATAAACTCAAAGATGCAGGCGTAGCGGTCGTATTCGCTCCCGATGAGCGCGAACTCTATCCCCGTGTTGCACAACGTTATAATGTCGAACCACCGCATCTGCAAAACGAATTGTGCGGCAAGTTCCGCCCCGGCCATTTCAGAGGCGTGGCAACGGTAGTGAGCAAATTGTTCAATATCGTTACCCCCGACGTGGCCTGTTTCGGCAAAAAAGATTACCAACAGCTGGCTGTAATCAAAGGCATGGTAGAAGATTTGAATTTCAATATCGAAATCGCGCCCGTTGATACAGGCCGTGCAGCCGACGGCTTGGCCCTATCCAGCCGCAATCAATATCTGAGCGAAACCGAACGTGCCGAAGCACCGCATCTTTATCGGGAACTGCAAGCCGTAGCAGAAGCGATAGTGCAAGGAAATCTTGCCTATGCCGATTTGGAACGCCGGGCTACCGATAATTTGGCGGCTGCGGGCTGGGTGGTGGATTATGTCGAAGTACGCCATGCCGAAAGCCTCGAAGTGGCCCATGCAGGAGATAAGCATTTAGTCGTATTGGCTGCCGCCCGCCTAGGCAGCACCCGCTTGATTGATAATATTGAAGTATCGCTAGAGTAAGCGAGCCAATACGATCAAAATAAAAAAGCCTGCAAGGATTAGCCATGCGGGGTTTTTTTATTTTGGGGTGTTATATACCGGATATTCAAATGCTGTCTGAAATTTTTCAGACGGCATTAATTGTTTGGATAGTAAGTACTTAATTCAAATACCCATTAGTTTTGCCAATTGGGGCCAATAAAACAGGCAGCCGATGGCGCATACGGCTACGGCGATTCCGGCTGCATTGATGCGGCTCAGATTTTCTTTAAAAGCCACTGCTCCGACTAATGTACCCAAAACAATCACGCCGATATTCATTCCTGCAAATACCAAAGTCGGATTATCGCTCATGGCTTGGTGGGCGCGTACATACGACCAGATATTGGCAAAATTCAGGCAGCCCAAAAGTAGGCCGCCGGTAATGCCTGCTGCCGTCCACTTGCTGCCTCTGTAAAACAGATAGCCGAACATTAAAACTGCGGCAAGGCAGAAGGCTACCAGTAGGTTGCCGGAAAATGCCGTACCGCTTTTGGCGACTTGTTTGAATAATATGTCTATCAAACCATAGCCTGCCCATACACCCAGTAAAAGCATCGCCTGCATGGTGAAGTTGCCCGATTTTTTGCCACCGCCGTTTTTCCATAGTAGGCAAAATAGGGCGACAAAAGCCAGCGAGATACCAATAAGGCGGCTTGGCGACAATTCTTCGCCGAAAATCAAAAATGAGGCGGTAATCGGCAGAAACAGAGACAGCCGTTGTGCCGCATCTGATTTGACAATGCCTACCTGTTGTACGGCACGCCCCATGATGATAAATACGGCGGGTAAGAGCACGCCCAATGCGGCAAACAGCCACCATGTGGGCAGATAGGCACGCCATTGTGATAGATCGGGTTGGAGCAGCCACATACACAAGGCAATGGCGGCCAGATAGTTGACGGCTACGGCTTGTTCGATGTCGATTTTCTTACTGCGTGCCACTTTCAGAAGCACTGAAACGGATACGCTGCATAAAATACTGATAATCAGGAAAATCATGATATGGAGGTAATTGCAGGAAAAAATCTGGAATCAGAGAGGCCGTCTGAAAATGTGTTCAGACGGCCTGTTTCGTTAGCGGTTTTAGTCGGCCAGTAAGGCTACCAATACGGCTTTGATGGTGTGCATACGGTTTTCCGCCTGATCAAAAACGATAGAGGCTGGGCTTTCGAATACGTCTTCGGTTACTTCTACGCCATCCAAGCCGAAGGTTTGGTAAATCCATTCGCCTACTTTGGTTTCCCGGTTATGGAAGGCGGGCAGGCAGTGCATGAATTTAACGTTTGGGTTGCCGGAGGCCGCCATCAGCTCGGGGGTAACGCGGAAAGGCGAAAGCAGTTTGATGCGTTCTTGCCATGCGGCCTCGGGTTCGCCCATGCTGACCCAAACGTCGGTATGGATAAAATCAACACCGTTCACGGCTTCTTGCGGGTTTTCCGTGAGCAAAACGCGTGCGCCGCTGGATGCGGCCAATTCGTGAGCGTGTTTGATCAGCTCTTCAGACGGCCATAAATTTTTGGGTGCGCCGATGCGTACATCCATACCCAATAGCGCGCCGATTAGCAGCAGCGAGTTGCCCATGTTCGAACGGGCGTCACCCACATAAGCATAGGAAATTTGTGTGAGCGGCTTGGCGCAGTGTTCGCACATGGTCAGTACGTCGGCCAACATTTGGGTAGGGTGGAATTCATCGGTAAGGCCGTTGAATACGGGGACGCCGGCATAACGTGCCAAGTCCTCTACGATGCTTTGTCCGTAACCGCGGTATTCGATACCGTCGTACATCCGTCCCAATACGCGGGCGGTATCTTTAATGCTTTCTTTGTGGCCGATTTGGCTGCCGCCCGGTTCGAGATAGGTAACGCCTGCACCTTGATCCATAGCGGCGACTTCAAACGCACAACGGGTACGGGTAGAGGTTTTTTCAAAAATCAGGGCAATGTTTTTGCCGCGCAGCTTTTGTTCTTCCCGGCCGGCTTTTTTGGCGGCTTTGAGTTCGGTTGACAAATCAAGCAGGTATTGGATCTCATCTGCCGTGAAATCAAGAAGCTTGAGGAAATGGCGGTTTTTCAGATTCATGGTTTTCTGCCTCTGGGGTTTATGTTGTTATATTGTTCACGAGAATCACAGCAATTTTTTCAAAATATTTTCGTATATGGCCGAAAGCTTGGGGATATCTTCGAGCAATACGTTTTCGTTAATTTGGTGGATGCTGGCGTTGCTCGGGCCCAATTCGATTAGTTCGGCGGCGATGGCTTTGATAAAACGGCCGTCTGAAGTGCCGCCGCTGGTGGAGAGTTCGGCACGGATACCGCATATTTCGTCAATCGCGGCTTGGGCTACCTCGGTAAGTTTGCCCGCTTCGGTGAGGAAGGGTTGGCCGGAGCATTGCCATTCGAGATCATAGGTAACACCGTGTTTGTCCAAGATGTCGTGTACCCGTTGCTTGAGGCCGATATCGGTGGATTCGGTGGAAAAACGGAAATTGAATTTGACGTTCAGCGTACCGGGAATCACATTGGTTGCGCCTGTGCCGCCGGCGATGTTGGAAATTTGGAAGCCGGTCGGCGGGAAATAGGCGTTGCCTTCGTCCCATACGGTGGCGGTGAGCTCGGCTAATGCAGGGGCAAAGGTGTGGATAGGGTTAACCGCCAGATGCGGATAGGCGATATGACCTTGCTTACCCTTAACGGTGAGGTTGCCTGAGAGCGAACCGCGTCGGCCGTTTTTAATGGTGTCGCCCAGTTGGTCGACGGCGGTAGGCTCGCCAACAATACAATAATCGATGGTTTCGCCGCGTGCCTTTAAAATATCCACCACTTTGGTGGTGCCGTCATGCGCATCGCCTTCTTCATCCGAAGTAATCAGAAGGGCGATGCTGCCGTTGTGGTCGGGATTTTGTGTGATAAAACGTTCGCAGGCGGTTACGAAGCAGGCGATGCTGGTTTTCATATCGGCGGCACCGCGGCCGAATAGGCGGCCTTCGCGCTCGGTGGGTTGGAAAGGCGGCGAATCCCATTTTTCAATCGGCCCGCTGGGAACAACATCGGTGTGCCCGGCAAAGCAGATTAAGGGGCCGCTGCTACCTCTCCGCGCCCAGATGTTTTTGGTATTGCCGAAGTGCATTTCTTCGATACGGAAGCCGACCTTTCGCAGGCGCTCGGCCAGAATAGTTTGACAGTTTTTATCGTCGGGAGTTACCGATTGCTCGGCAATCAGTTGTTTGGCTAGAGCCAGAGATTGGGTATCGCTCATCATTTAGGATTATAAAAATATAAATAGGGTTGCTGATGCGAAAGGCCGTCTGAAATTTTTCAGACGGCCTGAAAGCTTATTTATAGCCTTTATCGCCTGTTTTGCCAAGTTTTTCATTCGAAATAAGTAAATTTCGCCCGTTTGACGTTGCACAGTACTTCGTAGGCTATAGTGCCTGCCGCGGCCGCTACTTCGTTAATGTGTACAACATCGCCCCACAGCTCTACTTCATCACCCAATCCTTCGTTGGAAGGATCGAGTTCGACGGTAATCATATCCATGGAGACGCGGCCGATAATACGGCTTCGGTGGTTGCCGATGGCAACGGGTGTGTCGTTGCTTGCAGCACGGGGGTAGCCGTCAGCGTAGCCGCAGGCAATCAGGCCGACACGGGTGGACTTTTTGGTATAGAACGACGCGCCGTAGCCGACGGGCGAATGCGGTTGCAGCACACGTTCGCCGAACACCTCGGTAACCAGCCGCATAACAGGCTTCAGGCGTTCGTCGGTGCCGCCGAACGGACTGGCACCGTATAGTGCGATACCGGCCCGCCCCCAATCACGGCACGCTTCGGGGTAGGCCAGTAAAGCGGCGGAGTTGGCCATACTTTCTTCGCCCTCCAGCCCTTCGCAGGCTAAATCAAAAGCCTCGATCTGCATTTCGGTGGAGCCGCGCTCGGCTTCGTCGGCACAGGAAAAGTGGGTGAATTTGACAATACTGTCGACACAGGCAGATTGTTTCAGGGCGGTGTAGGCCGCAGCGTAGTTGTGTGGGAAAAAACCGGCGCGGTGCATGCCCGAATCCATTTTCAGCCAAACTTTTACGGGATGCTGCCAAGTATGTTTCAACAGGGCTTCCAATTGCCATTGGCTGCATACGGCCGGCCATAAACGGTGTTCGTCTACCAATCCGTATTCGGCCGCTTCGAATACGCCTTCAAGTAAGACAATAGGATTGGTAATACCGTGTTTGCGCAGCTCGATTGCCTCTTCGATAGCGGCGACTGCAAAACCGTCGGCCAAATCGGCCAGTGCATGGGCGCAACGAACCGCGCCGTGGCCGTAGGCATTGGCTTTAACAACGGCCAGCAGCTTGTTGCCGTGGATATTTTTCAGGGTTTGATAATTGTGGCGCAGGTGGTCGAGGCGGATTTGGGCTTGCAAAGGGCGCATGGTCGGCCTTTCTGAATGATATGTATGAAAAACGGCAGCCGGAGGCAAGCTTTATATCAAGGCTTGCTGCCGGATTTTGATTATAGGCGGAACGGCTGCTTTTTAAAATCCGTTATGCCGTCTGAAAAAATTTTTAGGTATTTTTAGCGGGTGTAGCGTGCCATGCACAAATCGTCGTAACGGATTTCCGGAGCGGTACCGCAAACCAAATCGGCAGCAAGCTTGCCCGAACCGAGTGCCATTGTCCAGCCCAGCGTACCGTGGCCGGTATTGGTAAACAGGTTGTCAAAACGGGTAGCGCCGATAATCGGGGTGCTGTCGGGTGTCATCGGACGTAGACCGCTCCAGAATGAAGCTTTACTTAAATCGCCGCCGTTAGGATAGAGGTCGTTAACAACCAGCTCGAGTGTTTCGCGCCGTTTGGGGTCTAGCTTGATTTTATAGCCTGAAAGTTCCGCCATACCGCCTACGCGGATACGGTTGTCAAAGCGGGTAAGGGCAACTTTGTAAGTTTCGTCCAATACGGTAGAAACGGGGGAGGCATCGGGATCCGTAATCGGAATGGTAAGCGAGTAGCCTTTGACGGGATAAACCGGTAAATCCAAACCCAAGTCTGCCAATACAGGGCGGCTGAAACTGCCCAACGCGCACACGTAACGGTCGGCCTCGAAGCGGCGTCCGCCTGCATAAACGGCGGTTATTTGTTTGCCGTTGTGTTCGATGCGCCCGATGCTTTGTCCGAACTCGAATGCAACACCTTTGCTACGGCATAATTCGGTAAGGTTGCGGGTAAACAGATGGCAGTCGCCCGTGCCGTCGTTGGGTAGATGCAAAGCGCCTGCCAGTTTTGGGGCGATATGTTTCAATGCGGGTTCGTAATCAAGGCATTGTTGGGGGTTACTGAGCAAACGGTAGGGAACGCCGTATTCTTCCAATACGGCGATATCTTTTTGTGCGGCTGCCAATTCGTAATCATGGCGGAAGATTTGTAATGTACCGTGTTGGCGGCCTTCGAATTTAATGCCTTCGGCGGCCTCGAGCCTGTGTAGCATTTCCCGGCTGTATTCCGAAATACGTACCATACGTTCTTTGTTTTCGTGGTAGCGTTCGGTAGTGCAGTTGGCCAGCATTTGTGAGAGCCAACGCAGTTGGTACAGACTGCCGTCGGGGCGGAAAATTAACGGCGAATGGGCCTTGAGCATCCATTTGGCAGCCTTCTTCGGAATGCCCGGAGCTGCCCAAGGCGAGGTGTAGCCGTAGGATAATTGCCCGGCATTGGCAAAGCTGGTTTCCATTGCGGAATCGGCGGCACGGTCGATAACGGTAACCGAATGGCCGGCTTCGGCCAAATACCAAGCGGTTGATACACCGACTACGCCCGCACCCAATACGATAACCTTCATTATTTCCTCTTTCTCCGTTGTGTTTATAGGATTAGTGAAAGTTGGTAGTCTAATAAAATATTGGCAGTGTTTTTAACTTTATTTATGTAAATAAAAATAGTATTATTTTATAAATTTTTATTTTTATGGGGATATGTTGAAGTGAAGGGTTTGGATAAGACGGATAGAAAAATTTTAAAACTTTTGCAGCAAAATGCACGTATGCCGATGACCGAACTGGCTGAAAAAGTCGGCTTGTCGACAACGCCTGTTACCGAGCGCGTGCGCCGTTTGGAGCGGGACGGTATTATCCAGGGTTATCATGCGCGCTTGAATCCCCATGCTTTGGGGAAAAGCTTGTTGGTGTTTGTCGAACTGAAGTTACGGGCTAAATCCGGTAATATTTTCGAAGACTTCCGCCGTGAAGTGGCGTTGATTCCGCAAATAATGGAATGCCATTTGGTGTCGGGCGAGTACGATTACCTGATTAAAGTGCGCCTGCCGGATATGTCGGCCTACCGCAATATGCTGGGTAATATTTTGTTGCAGCTGCCTGCAGCGGTGGAAAGCCGCAGTTATGTGGTGATGGAAGAAGTAAAAGAAGATATTTTGTTGGATTTGAGTTGATGTTTTGAGCGCTTTTCCCTGTGTTAAAGGCCGTCTGAAAAAATGGTTTCAGACGGCCTTATTGTTGCCTGAACGCTATCGGCAACGGTTTTACTGCTTAGAATTTATAGTTAACCGCTACGCGTATATCACGGCCGATACCGGGTAAAACAGTATCACGTTCGCTGCGGGAACGTTGGCTGTGCGGATAATATAATTTATTGAACACGTTGTTAATTGAGAAATTTACGTTGAGGGTATCTTTGCCCAGTGGTTTCCAGTTGGCATAGATATCGTTCACGTTGTAGCTTTTGCGCTCAATAGGTGTTGATGCGCTATTGTTACGTTCCCGCACCAAGACTGAGCCGCTGGCTTTTTGAACGGTACGGTTTTGCCAACCGATTTCAAGGTTCGGTTTGTCGAAGCGGTAGGATAAGCCCGCCGTCCAAGTGCGGCCGACTTGTACGGCAAATTCAGGATTGGCGCTGAGCAGGTTTTCCGGATGAGTATCGTAAATGCGCGGCTTGCTGTGTGCGACGCCAACTTTGGCGGTTAGGCCGCCGGTTTTATAGGATGCGCCCAATTCATAGCCTCGGTTTCTGATGTAGCCGGCATTAGTGGTTTCGCGTACGCCAGTAATCGGATTACCGTTAGCATCGTGACGTTGCTGCGGGCTGGCTACGGCATCTTTGATGGTTTGCCAGAAATAGCTGCCGTTGGCGGCAAAAGTACCGTTGTTGTAGTTGAAACCGATTTCGGTATTACGCGCACGCTCGGCTTTGGTACCGTCTGCGATTGAAACAATGCCTCGGTTGCCGTGTGTCAGCAAAGCATCATAGAGGCGCGGGCTTCGGGTGGCATAGTTGTGTACCGCATTGAAGCTGAGGCTGTCCAGAGGCTGCCAAATTACACCGAAGCTGGGGTTTAAGGCGCCGTCTGAAACCGATTTGCCGTCATGTGTTTTGATGTTGAAATGGTCGTAGCGCAAGCCGGCCGTCAGCGTGAAGTCGCCGATATCATGGATAGCTTCCGCATATAAGCCGGAATCTTGCTTTTTAGGATTGCTCAGTCCGGGAACCAAGAAAGTAAACGGTTTGATTTCCTGATGGCGGTAGTTGGCACCGTATTTCAGCAAGGTATGTTCGCCGATACGGCTGTCGAGGTTGAGATTGCCCCCTTTGGTGGTAATCAGCGTGGTAGTCGGGCCGTCGATATTGCCGGCATAGCCGTTGTTTTTATCATTGGCGGAGTAACGCTTGTTTTGCATCAGGTAGGCATTGGCGGTTAATTTGTCGACAAAGCCCAAATCGTTTGCCGTCCATTCCACATTGTTGTTGGTTAGGGTGGTTTCGCGATAGGCAGGAGATTGTCGGGCGAGGCTCAAACGGCCGGTATTACTGAAGGCGAATTCTTCGCGAACTAGGCGTTCGCCGCGGTGTTGGTCTTGCATACGGCTCAATACGATGCGGTGGTTGCCGAAAGTGGCGCCGATTTTGGCCAAATAGCTGCGTTTATCCAGGCCGCTATAGGGTAATGTATCTATACCGTTTGGATTAACATAACCTTTTCCCGGGGTGTAGTCGTCTTCATCGGTGCGGCTGAACGACAGCAGGCCGTCAAAGTTACCAGCCTGACCGAAGGTAGTTACGCCGTAACTTTCTCCGTTATTACTCGAATAGCCTGAATTTAGGCGAACGCCCCAATTTTTATCCGTATCTTTTAATAAATCGAGCGCATCAATGGTTTTCGCGATAACGGCACCGTTGGTTGCACCGATACCCGCACTGGCCGATCCTGCGCCTTTTTGTACCGATACGATTTTTACTAAGGCCGGATCAATAATAAAACGGCCTTGGTGGTAAAGAATCTGGCTGTCGGAATAGGCGTTGTCTACTTTGATGTCAACCGAGTTTTGCCCCATGCCTCGGATGGTCATAAATTGGGAGGTGCCGTTGCCGCCGCCGAAATCGATGGCAGGCTCTTTATTGAGCAATCCACGCAAATCAGTAGCGGTACTTTCGTCTTTTTCACGCTCCGTTACCAGATTGGTTTTAACTTTGGCTCCTTGGCGGTCGGCAACAACGACCACTTCATCCAAATTAGCATTGTGGGGTGTGGTGGCTGCCCAGGCGGAGGAGAGGAAGGCATTACCGATCAAGACGGCTAAAATTTTTTTACTCATGTTGAATTCCTATTCTCTATATTTTAATAGATATTAATAATTAATATCATTAATAGTGAGAATGTTAGATGAAGTTAAATTTTGTGTCAAGAAAATGATAATGATTATCGTGTATGTATTTGGGAGAGTAGATTTTTAGGTTGGGATAAAGAGCTTTTTGCTTGACTGGGAAATTTGGGGATAGGAAATAAATGTGTTTGTATTTATTGAGAGGGCATGCCTGAGTATGAAGAGAACGTACAGAGCCGGTTATTTTGAGAGCGTAGGATGGATGCACACAATGCAAAAGGCTGTTTGAGTAGAATCAAACAGCCCTGATAAAAATTAGTTTAAGCGTTTTTGCGTTTACCGAACCAGATAAAACCGAGTATACCCGCGATAATCATAGGCAGGCTCAACCATTGCCCCATTGATAAACCGAGAGTCAGCAGACCGAGATAATCATCAGGCTGGCGGGCAAATTCGGCGATAAAGCGGAATATGCCGTATCCGGTTAGGAAAACCATAGATACTTGGCCGATGGGGTGTGGTTTTTTAGAAAACAGCCACACGATGGCAAATAAACACAAGCCTTCAAGGGCAAATTGATACAGTTGGGATGGATGGCGGGGGAGCATGCCGTATTCGGTAAGCCAAGCTGTCCATTGGGGATTATGTGCCGCAGCCGTGAGGTCTTCATAACGTGCTTGGGGGAAGCCCATGGCCCAAAAAGCGTTGATATCGGTTACGCGGCCCCATAGTTCGCCGTTGATAAAGTTACCGATACGGCCGGATGCCAAGCCCAGCGGTACCAGTGGGGCAATGAAGTCGGATACTTGCCAAAAGCCCAATTTGTGCTTGCGGCTAAAGAGCCACATGGCCACCATTACGCCGATAAAGCCGCCGTGAAAAGACATACCGCCTTCCCACACTTTGAAAATATCAAGTGGATTGGCTAAGTAATCGGAGAGTTTGTAAAACAAAACATAGCCCAAACGACCACCGAGAATCACGCCGAAAATACCCCAAGTTAGGAAGTCGTCGAGCATTTCTTTGGTAAATACGCTGTTGCCTTGGGCAATACGGCGGCGGCCCAGCCAGATAAACAGTACGAAGCCGACAATATAGCTCAACGCATACCAGCGGATGGCCAAAGGCCCCAAGCTGACCAAAACCGGGTCGAACTGCGGATGAATCATCATAATAGGAAAACCTTTATTGTTTTTTCAGACGGCCATTATAGCGGAAACGAGGTAAGGCGGCATGCACACTACAACAGGGCCGTAAGCGTTGGATTCGGCATGGATTGGACGTCAATTTTTTTATAACTTAAATAACAGCGGGATGATTCGGCGATAAGCTCCATAGGCCGTCTGAAAAGATAAAACGGATGGTTTATTGTCTATTTGTATGGCTTTGGGGCATAAAATAGTTTTGTTTTGCAAGTTGCCGGCATTTGTCGGAATATTTTGTTCGGATAGCATTGCTGTTTGTGTTTTCCCTATATATCGCCCGTTTCTTAATCTCTATTGATTGGTATAAAATATACGGGTGTTTTGATAACTAACAACCCTGATAAAGGCCGTCTGAAAACCACTTCTGACGGCTTGTCTTGCTAAGGAAACCACCATGCCGGATTACCGTTCCAAAACCTCAACCCACGGCCGCAACATGGCCGGTGCCCGTGCCCTTTGGCGCGCTACAGGCGTTACCGATGACGATTTCGGCAAACCGATTATCGCCATTGCCAATTCTTTTACCCAGTTCGTACCCGGCCATGTGCACTTGCATAATCTTGGCCAACTGGTTGCGCGCGAAATCGAAAAAGCGGGCGGATTGGCCAAGGAATTTAACACCATCGCTGTAGATGATGGTATCGCCATGGGACACGGCGGCATGTTGTACTCGCTGCCCAGCCGTGATTTGATCGCCGATTCGGTGGAATATATGGTAAACGCACACTGTGCAGATGCTCTGGTATGTATTTCCAACTGCGACAAAATCACACCGGGTATGCTGATGGCGGCGATGCGTTTGAATATTCCCACCGTATTCGTATCCGGCGGGCCAATGGAGGCGGGTAAGGTAATCGGCGTAGCCAATATTGCCGACGAGCGCAAACTGGACTTGGTAGATGCAATGGTAGATGCCGCAAATGACCAAGTTTCGGATGAGGCCGTCGCAGCGGTAGAGCGCAGCGCCTGCCCGACTTGCGGTTCGTGTTCGGGTATGTTTACCGCCAATTCGATGAACTGTCTTACCGAGGCTTTGGGTTTGTCGCTGCCGGGTAACGGCTCTCTGTTGGCTACTCATGCCGGGCGTAAAGAATTGTTTTTGGAAGCGGGCCGTTTGATTGTTGAAATCACTAAACGCTATTATGAGCAAAACGATGATAGCGTGCTGCCGCGTAGCATCGCTACCAAAGCCGCGTTTGAAAATGCGATGAGCCTTGATGTGGCCATGGGTGGTTCTACCAATACGGTATTGCATCTTTTGGCAGCGGCCAATGAAGCCGAAGTCGATTTTAAAATGGCCGATATCGACCGTATCAGCCGCCAAGTGCCTTGTTTGTGTAAAGTCGCACCCGCCACGCAAAAATACCATATGGAAGACGTACACCGTGCAGGCGGTGTGATGGGTATTTTGGCAGAGCTTGACCGTGCGGGCTGCTTGGATACTTCCGTTCCTACCGTGCATGCCTCTACTCTGAAAGAAGCCTTGGCAAAATGGGACGTTACCAACGAAGCCAACGAAATTGCCCATGCGCGTTACAAAGCTGCACCCGGCGGCATTCGTACCACCGAAGCCTTTTCGCAAAACCGCCAATGGCCGAGCTTGGATTTGGATCGTGAAAACGGCTGTATCCGCAATAAAGCGCATGCTTATTCGCAAGACGGCGGCTTGGCCGTGTTGTTCGGCAATATTGCCGAGCGCGGTTGCGTGGTGAAAACCGCCGGTGTGGACGACAGTATTTTGAAGTTTACCGGCCGCGCCCGTGTGTTTGAAAGCCAAGATAGTGCGGTTGCCGCGATTTTGGATAACCAAATTATTGCCGGTGATGTGGTTGTTATTCGCTATGAAGGCCCTAAAGGCGGCCCGGGCATGCAGGAAATGCTTTATCCTACCAGCTACTTGAAATCCAAAGGCTTGGGTAAAGCCTGCGCGTTGCTCACCGACGGCCGTTTTTCAGGCGGTACTTCGGGTTTGAGTATCGGTCATGTATCGCCCGAGGCGGCTGAGGGCGGTGCCATCGGTTTGGTGAAAGAGGGGGATACCATCGAAATCGATATTCCAAACCGTAGTATCCGTTTGGCTGTATCTGATGCCGAGCTAGAGGAGCGCCGTAAGGATATGGAAGCCCGCGGTGCGCAAGCTTGGAAACCGGAAAGCCGTGAGCGTCATGTTTCCGCGGCTTTGCGTGCCTATGCGGCCATGACGACCAGTGCCGATACGGGTGCGGTGCGTGACGTATCGCAAGTCGAACGCCGTAGTTAAAAACTTATATAAAGTAATCAACACAGGCCGTCTGAAATCATGATTTTCAGACGGCCTGTGTTTAGGCGAAGTCGGCTATAATATTTGCCATGCTGGAAAATGGCTGGGTATCTGATCTGTTTTTGTGATAAAAATAGCCGTCTGAAATATTCTAATAAGTATCAAGGGAAACTGTTTATGCAAACCAATCTTGCCGATTTTATTAAACATACCCCTGAGGGGGAGGTTGCCGATGAGATTTTGCGCAAATGTGTACATTGCGGGTTTTGTACCGCAACCTGCCCGACTTACCAATTAACCGGCGATGAATTGGATAGCCCGCGCGGGCGCATCTATCAAATCAAACAGCTGCTCGAAGGTATGCCCGCTACCGTATCGATGCAGCATCACTTAGACCGCTGCCTGACTTGCCGCAGTTGCGAAACCACTTGCCCTTCAGGTGTGAAATACGGACACCTTGTCGATATCGGCAGAAACGAAATCGAAAAACAATTGGGGCGGCCTGCTCTTGAAAAAATCAAGCGTGACGCTTTGCGCGGGTTAATGTTGAACAAACCTTTGTTTGAAGCTACTTACCGTATGGCGCAAACCTTCAAACCGTGGTTGCCGAAAAAAATTGCGGCAAAAGTACTGCCTCGTCGAGATGCGGGTCGTGTACCGCAAACCGTACACGGTCGTAAAGCCATCATGTTGGAGGGATGCGTGCAGCCGGGTATGTCGCCGAATATCAATGCCGCTACATTGCGCGTGCTCGACAGATTAGGCGTAGAGTTGTTGCGGCCGCAAAATGCGGGTTGTTGCGGTGCGGTTAATTTGCATATGAGTGCCGAGGCTCAAAGTTTGGATGATATGCGCCGCAATATCGATGCTTGGTGGCCGTTGTTGGAGGCGGGTGCGGAGGCAGTATTGATTAATGCTTCGGGCTGCGGTGCGATGGTGAAAGAATACGGTTACCATTTGCGTAATGATACGGCTTATGCTGAAAAAGCAGTTCGGGTCAGCGCATTGGCAAAAGATATCGTCGAATTTCTTACGCCCGAAGCCGAACGTATCCGTATGAAAATGAAACCCGGCGTTTCGGTGCAAACGTTGGCCTATCATCCGCCTTGCACGCTGCAACACGGACAAAAATTGAAAGGCAGCGTAGAGGCCTTGTTTTCAGAATTGGGTATGACGGTATTGCTGCCGCGTGACGCCCATTTATGCTGCGGTTCGGCGGGTACGTATTCTTTTTTCCAGCCGGAATTATCACAACAATTGCGCGACAACAAACTGGCCGCGTTGGGTGAGCTCAAACCGGATGTGATACTTTCAGCCAATATCGGTTGTATCGGTCATTTGGCGGGTGGTGGTCAGATCCCCGTGATGCACTGGATTGAATATCTCGATGAATTAATGACCGTTTGAGTTTATGTTTAATGATAAAATTTAAGTATTTGATAAAAAATTTTTTTTGATGCCGTATTTTAATTTTAAGAGGCCGTCTGAAATTTCAGACGGCCTCTTTTTATAAAAAGCAATTTGTAAACTATGGATTATTCTTGTAAATAATGGTATTTTCGTTTCAACGTCAACAGATGTTGGCGCATATGAGAAAAAAGAAAACAGGAGAATACCGATATGGCATACAACTACATCCGAGCTGCTGATTTGCAGGTAGACGAAAATCTGTTCCGTTTTATCGAAAACGAAGTGTTGGCTAAACATCCCCATGTAAAGTCGGCCCAATTCTGGCAAGATTTCTCCGATTTGGTTTACAAATTTGCCCCGCTTAACCGCGAGCTGTTGGAAAAGCGTGACCGCCTTCAGCTGAAATTGGACGAATGGCACCGCAACCATCCCGGTGCGGTGGCCGATTATGATGCTTATAAAGCCTTCTTAAAGGCCGAAGGTTATCTGACCGAGGCGCCTGCCGAATTTAAAGTATCCACCCAAAATGTCGATCGTGAATTGGCCGAGCAGGCCGGACCGCAGTTGGTTGTGCCGATCAACAACGCCCGCTACGCGCTCAATGCTGCTAATGCACGTTGGGGTAGTTTGTATGATGCTTTATATGGTACTGATGCGATTGATCAAAGCGGTGATTTGGCACCCGGTAAAGGTTACAACCCCAAACGCGGTGATGAGGTTATTGCTTTTGCGCGCAACGTATTGGACAGCAGCATTCCTTTGGCTGCGGGTAGCCATAAAGACGTTGTGGCCTATCAAGTTAGCGAAGGCCGTCTGAAATCCCAGCTGAAAGACGGCAGCAGCATTGGTTTGGCTTCACCCGAACTCTTTGTCGGCTACAACGGTAGTCCCGACGCGCCGACTTCTCTGCTGTTTTTGCACAATGGCCTGCATATCGACATTTTGATTGATAAAAGCAGCCCCATCGGTGCGCAAGATCCTGCCGGTATCAAAGATATTATTCTTGAGGCCGCTTTGAGCACCATTATGGATTGTGAAGATTCGGTAGCCGCCGTCGACGGTGAAGACAAAGCGCTGGTATACGGCAACTGGTTGGGCTTGATGAACGGCACATTGGAAGAGCAAGTGGAGAAAGGCGGTAAAACCTTTACCCGCAAACTGAATGCTGACCGCGAATATACCGCTCCTAACGGCGGCAGCTTCAAACTCCCCGGCCGTTCGTTGCTATTTATCCGTAATGTGGGCCATTTGATGACTACTCCCGCCGTATTGGATAAAGACGGTAACGAAATTCCGGAGGGCATTCTCGACGGCGTGATGACCGCTTTGATTGCCCCGTTTGATTTAAACCGAAGCGAAAATAAAAACAGCCGTGCCGGTTCGGTCTACATTGTGAAACCGAAAATGCACGGCCCTGAAGAAGTGTGTTTTGCCAATGATTTATTTGCCGCAATCGAAAAGATTACCGGTTTGCAGCCCAATACGCTGAAAATGGGCATTATGGACGAAGAACGCCGTACTTCGGTAAATCTGGCTGCATGTATTTATGAAGCGAGAGAGCGTGTCGTATTCATCAATACCGGCTTCCTCGACCGCACCGGCGACGAAATGCACACCTCTATGCTGGGTGGTGCGATGGTGCGCAAGGGTGATATGAAATCCAGCAAATGGATTCAGGCTTATGAGCTGAACAACGTTCAAGTCGGTCTGCAATGCGGCTTGCCCGGCAAAGCACAAATCGGCAAGGGAATGTGGGCAATGCCGGATTTGATGGCGGATATGTTGAAACAGAAAGTCGGCCATCCGAAATCAGGTGCGACTACGGCATGGGTTCCGTCTCCGACCGCCGCTACGTTGCATGCCCTTCATTATCACCAAGTAAATGTTTTCGACGTGCAAAAAGAGCTGTTGGCACAAGAACCAAAATGTTATTTGGATGATTTACTGACTGTTCCTGTGGCTGAAAATACTGGATGGAGCGAAGCAGAGAAGCAGCAAGAGCTGGATAATAACTGCCAAGGTATTCTCGGCTATGTCGTGCGCTGGGTAGAACAAGGCGTAGGCTGTTCGAAAGTGCCGGATATCCATAACGTTGGATTGATGGAAGACCGTGCTACTTTGCGTATTTCCAGCCAGCATATTGCCAACTGGTTGGCGCATGGCGTCGTAAGCGAAGCGCAGGTGCGCGAAACTTTGGAACGTATGGCTGGTGTGGTAGATAAACAAAACGAAGGCGACCCGCTTTACACTCCGATGGTAGGCCGTTTCGATTCATCTCCCGCCTTTTTGGCCGCATGTGATTTAATTTTCAAAGGCACCTCGCAGCCGAGCGGTTATACCGAACCTTTGCTGCATCATTGGCGCCGTGTGGCAAAATCGCAATAAATATAGCCATTTAAATATAGCAAGGCCGTCTGAAAGATTCAGACGGCCTTTTTAATTGGGTAAGCTATACCGTAATTGGATTTGTGTTTCAAAAATAAAAAGACGGTTAATACAACCGGCTGCTCAACTTCACCGCGCAAGTATGCAAAACGGGATTTTGTGTTGTAGTTTTGTGTAATCAGCAGATCGTTTTTGTACCGTTTGTCAGCATATCCGACAGCTTAGCGCTGCTTAATTTGTTTTTTTTTGGTAAACTGCACGGTTTGCTTAAGAAAAATTATTGTTTTCAGACGGCCTCGTTTGTGATGGCGGTGTTTGAAACGGTTTGGAAAAATATGCTGTTGGACTTAAACCGTTATTCTTTTCCGGTATTTCAAAAAGAAATTCGCAAACTGGCGGTTTTGGCAATGCCTATGCTGATAGCGCAAGTAGCCCAAGTCGGTATAGGGTTTGTTGATACCGTGATGGCAGGTGGTGCAGGGAAAGCCGATTTGGCAGCGGTTGCTTTGGGTAGCAGCGCGTTTTCGACGATTTATATCACTTTTTTAGGGGTGATGACCGCGCTGAATCCTATGATTGCCCAGCTGCATGGAGCCGGTGAGTATGAGAAAGTCGGTGAAACGGGACGTCAAGGCCTATGGTTCGGGCTGATGCTCGGCATTATCGGCATGTTGTTGCTGTGGGCGGTGATTGCGCCGTTTCAAATGATTTTGACTCTGCCTGAAGAGGTTGAAAGTAAAATGAGCTGGTATCTTTTTTATACCAGCCTGGCTATGCCTGCCGCGATGGTACACCGTGGCCTGCATGCCTATGCATCAAGCCTCAACCGCCCGCGCGTCATTATGATTGTGAGCTTTCTTGCATTTTTACTGAATATCCCGCTGAATTATATGCTGGTATATGGGAAATTCGGGTTGCCGGCAATGGGGGGCGTCGGTTGCGGCATCGCAACGGCAATCGTTTTTGGGTTTAATGCCGCCGTGTTGTGGCTGTATGTGGCCAAACAGAAATATTTCCGGCAATTTCAGCTGACAGCAGTATTTAGTAAACCTGACAAACAAGTTTTCAAACAGATTTGGAAATTGGGCATGCCTATCGGGTTGTCGTTTTTTCTAGAAGTCAGCCTGTTTTCATGTATTGTTTTTTTGGTTGCACGCTTGGGTGAGGATTATGTGGCTGCACAACAGGTAGTGATTAGTCTTACCAGTGTGATTTATATGATTCCCCAGAGTATCGGTGCGGCAGGAACGGTTAGGGTAGGTTACTCGCTCGGTCGCAGCGAATATGCCCGTGCAAGATACGTATCAGGTGTTTCCGTTGTGCTCGGTTTAATAATGGCGGTATTGACGGCTTTGTTATTGGTCTTCTTACGCGAGCCCTTGGCAAGGATGTATACCGATGATACTGCCGTATTGACAATCGCCGCTACAGTATTGTTGTTTGCAGCGGTTTTCCAATTGGCAGATGCCACGCAATGTGTCGCCTCCTATGCACTCCGTGGCTACAAACTCACCCGGGTGCCGATGTTTATTCATGCGGTAGCTTTTTGGGGGTTCGGATTGGCACCGGGGTATTGGTTGGCTTACGGATGCGATATGGGAATTTACGGCTTCTGGACAGCGCTGGTGTTGTCGCTTACGGTGGCTGCCGTTGCTTTGGTTTGGTATTTGGAATGGTGCAGCCGAAAAATGGCGGCGCGTAAAAGGATTTTGTGATGCAGCTTCAGCATAATGTCGATTTAACACCTCTGAATACTTTTGGCTTAAATGCCCGTGCCCGTTACTTTACGGCTCTCGAAAATGCTGCTTTGCTACCTGAATTATGTGCCTTGCCTGAATTTGACCGTAGTAGCGTATTGTGGTTGGGTGGCGGTAGTAATGTGTTGTTTATGCAAGACTATCCGGGATTGGTCGTGCATATGTGTAATAGTGGGGTGCGTGAAATAGGGCGTTCAGACGGCCTGGTTTATATAGAAGCTCAGGCGGGTGAAATTTGGCATGATTTCGTTTTGCAAACTTTGGAAATGGGATTAAGCGGCCTGGAAAATCTCAGTCTCATTCCCGGTACGGTAGGTGCCTCGCCCGTACAGAATATCGGCGCTTACGGTGTAGAGGTGAAGGATGTTATCCGTTCGGTACGTTGTTTCGATTTGGAAACCGGGAAATTTGTCGAATTAGATAATGCACAATGCCGTTTTGCTTACAGGGAAAGTATTTTCAAACAAGAAGGAAAAGGGCGTTATGTCATTACAGCGGTTACGTTTGCTTTACGGGAAAACTTTGAGCCTAATATCCGTTATGGCGATTTGGCCGCAATATTAGAAGAGAACTGTGGCGGTAGGGAAATCACTGCGAAAGATGTTTCTGATGCGGTTTGCATTATCCGGCGAAGTAAACTGCCGGATCCGAAAGAGCTTGGTAATGTCGGCAGCTTTTTCAAAAACCCCGTTGTGCCTGCGCAGCAAGCTACAGCACTGAAAAAACAATATTCTGATATGCCGGCTTATCCTCAAGAAAACGGTTCCGTAAAATTAGCGGCGGGGTGGCTGATCGATCAATGCCGTCTGAAAGGTTATGAGGTCGGAGGAGCCGCCGTACACGACAAGCAAGCTTTGGTATTGGTAAACCGAAATCAGGCTACCGCAGCCGATGTGCGGGCTTTGGCCGAGTATGTTTGTAACCAGGTGGAAGAAAAGTTTGGTGTCGCATTACAGCCGGAGCCGAATTGGTTGCCTGATGTACACGTAATATGATTAACCAATTGACAATTACATGTTTGTAGTGCATTGTGCAAAAATATGAAAAGATCGAAGGAGATGCCGTAATGACAAAAGAATTAAGACCAAACACTTACAGCCGTATCGTTGATGCCAGCCTGATCTTATTTAATGAAGAGGGTGAACGTAATATCAGTACCAACCATATCGCTGCATATTTGGGTATCAGCCCGGGGAACCTGTATTACCATTTTCGTAATAAAGACGAAATTATCGTCCAATTGTTCAAACGCTATAGCGAAGACTTGTTGGTCTATCTGCATCAGGCCGTATTGCCCAGCAGCGTATCGGATGCCGTCAGCTATATGCAAGGAGTATACGATGTTATGTGGCGCTATCGTTTTTTGTTTAGCGATGTTAATACATTGTTGGCCAGAAGTGCCGAGCTTCTAGGTGAACACAATACATTTACCCAGGCCAAGGTTTCGCCTTTACTGCTTAACTTGCTCTCCCAACTTAATCAGTTGGATATTATCCGTGCGGATGAAACCGCTATGAATGATTTGGCAATGAATATGTGGATCGTGACCAAATATTGGTTTGATTTTGACGGTTCTTTACGCGGCAGGGCAAAGTTAACCGAAGATTCCAAATATCGGGGTATCCGTCGTACCTTAAGCCTGCTGAGACCTTACTTGCTACCGCAGCATTTAGAAGAGTTCGATCACACGCTGGCAACTATGGCGTAGTATTATAGTTATGTAAAAAACTATATTAATTGATAATGAAAGTTAATTATAGCTCATAATAAATTTAAAATAGACTATTTATATCTAACTGGATTACAATTAATTACATATCTATTGAAACCCTCAATAGCTGATGATGTGTATCGCATATTTGGGCTGAATTAAGTAACGGGTTTATGTAGGAAGACATTTCTACTACGTTATTCAATATTTAAGTGTTACGGTCAATAGACATACTGTTGGCCGTAATTTATTGAACCTTTATTGAAACAACTCAAAAGGTAATACGAAGTCAGAAATCTGAATTTTCGGAATAGACCAACGAGAAGACCATTGAAAAGATGGCTGTTAATCAACAGGAAAGACCACTATGAACATAACCAGACGGCAGTTTTTCAAGGTAACCACCGCCGGTGCCGGTGCATCCGGCCTGGCTGTTATGGGTATGATGCCGACTAATGCTTGGGCGGAAGTGCGGCAATACAAATTGTTGCGCGCATCAGAAGCCCGTAATAACTGTACTTATTGCTCGGTAGGCTGCGGTACGATTTTGTATAGCTTGGGCGACGGTGCTAAAAACGTAACCAAATCTATTTTCCATATCGAAGGTGATCCGGATCATCCGGTAAGTCGGGGTTCTTTATGTCCGAAAGGCGCATCACTGATTGATTTCGTCAATAGCCCTAATCGTGTACTTTATCCGGAAGTGCGCGAACCCGGTAGCAACGAATGGAAGCGCATCTCTTGGCATGATGCGTTGGTGCGTATCGCGAAACATATCAAAGCAGACCGAGATGCTAATCTGATTGTAAATAATGAAGCGGGTGTTCCGGTTCACAGATTGCCGACTTTGGGAATGCTTACGGCTTCGGCTAGCTCAAACGAGACCGGTATTTTGACCCAAAAATGGATGCGCTCTCTCGGTATCGTTGCCACAGATGCCCAAGCCCGCGTATGTCATGGTCCGACCGTATCGGCATTGGCTTCTACATTTGGACGCGGTGCCATGACCAATACGTTTGTTGATATACAGCATGCCGATTTCATCATGGTGATGGGCGGTAATGCGGCTGAAGCACACCCAGTTGGCTTCAAATGGGTTATTGAGGCCAAAAAGAAAAAAGGTACTAAATTATTTGTTGTCGATCCGCGCTTTACCCGTACCGCATCAGTTGCCGACTTTTATGCTCCGATCCGTTCAGGTAGCGATATCGCATTCTTAGGGGCATTAATCAACTGGTTGATTGAAAACGATAAAATCCAATGGGAGTACGTTAAAGCCTATACTAATGCCAGTTTCATTGTTGACGAAGGATATGATTTCGATGAGGGTATGTTCGTCGGTTATGATGAAACTAAGAAAAAATATAATAATGAAAATTGGTATTACCAACTTGATGCCAACGGCTATGCGGAAACGGATCCTACCTTGCAGCATCCGCGTTGTGTTTGGCAGCTGATGAAAAAACATTATTCGCGTTACACATTGGATATGATGCATAACATTTGTGGAACGTCGAAAGAAGATTTTCTGAAGGTTGCCCAAGCATGGGGCGAAATGGCCGCTCCGAACAAGGCGGGTACTATTCTTTATGCTTTGGGTTGGACGCAACATACTGTTGGTACGCAAATGATTCGTACGATGGCGATGGTGCAGCTATTGCTTGGTAATATCGGTATGTCGGGCGGTGGTGTAAATGCTTTGCGTGGACACTCAAATATTCAGGGTTTGTCGGATTTGGGGCTGTTATCAACAGCATTGCCCGGCTATATGGTGTTGCCTAACGAAACTAATCATCCTACGTTTGCCGATTATTTGGCCAAGCAAACGCCGAAACCGCTTCGCCCCGGGCAATTGAATTATTGGGGTAATACACCGGCTTTCTTTGTTAGCTTCCTGAAATGGATGTATGGTGATGCGGCAACCAAAGAAAATAATTGGGGTTACGATTGGTTACCTAAATGGGACAAGATGTACGATATCTTGCAACTGACCGATTTAATGTATCAAGGTAAAATCAACGGTTTGTTGGTGCAGGGTTTTAATGCCCAAGGTTCGTTTCCCGATGCTAACCGTGTGACTGAGGCATTTTCCAAATTGAAATACATGGTGGTGATGGATCCGCTTAAAACAGAAACTGCTTCATTTTGGGAAAATCACGGTGATGCACATGATGTCGACCCGTCAAAAATCCAAACAGAAGTGTTCCGTTTGCCGACCCCCTGTTTTGCAGAAGAGGCCGGCTCTATCGTGAATTCTTCGCGTTGGTTGCAATGGCACCACCCCGGAGCTAAGCCGCCTGGCGAGGCATTGCCTGATCTCGATATTTTGGCCGAGCTGCATATGCTGCTCAAAGAAATGTATGAAAAAGAAGGCGGTACGGCACCGGAACCGATTACTAAATTGAATTGGCCTTACAAAAACCCGTATGCGCCCACTCCCGAAGAAATGGCTAAAGAGTCAAACGGTCATGCTTTGGAGGACATTAAAGATGCTGACGGCAACGTTATCCGCAAAAAAGGAGAGTTGCTTGATGGTTTTGCCCAATTGCGAGACGACGGTTCGACTTCTTGTGCGACTTGGATTTTCTCCGGCTCGTGGACGGAGCAGGGCAACCAAATGGATCGCCGTGATAATACCGACAGTGGTTTAGGCAATACGCCGAAATGGGCATGGGCATGGCCGGCCAACCGACGCATTATTTATAACCGTGCCTCTTGTGACCCGAGCGGTAAGCCGTGGAATCCGGATCGCGTGTTGATCCGGTGGGACGGTAAAAAATGGAGCGGGGCCGATGTGGCTGACTTCAAAGCGGATGCTGCACCTGATTCGGGTATGAATCCGTTTATCATGAATGAAGAAGGGGTAGGCCGCTTGTTCTGTGCGCGTAAGTTGGTGGATGGTCCGTTCCCGGAACATTACGAGCCGCTTGAATCACCCATCGGAACCAATCCGTTGCATCCTAAAGTGGTGCAGACACCTGCGATGCGCCTGTTTGACAGTGTGAAAGACCGTGTTGGTACGCATCAGGATTACCCCTATGTAGGTACGACTTACCGCTTGACCGAGCACTTCCAATTCTGGACCAAGTCCGTGAAATTACTGATGATTGCTCAGCCGCAGCAGTTTGTGGAAATCAGTGAGGAGTTGGCAAAAGAAAAAGGCATTGCCAAAGGCGATTGGGTGAAAGTCAGCTCCAAACGAGGTTGGATTAAAGCTAAAGCCGTTGTGACCAAGCGTGTGAAGCCTTTGCAGGTGAATGGTCAAACAGTCCATCAGGTTGGTATTCCTTTGCACGGAGGTTGGGAAAACGTATCGGGCGAGAAGCAGTTTTTGGTGAATTCTCTAACGCCTTTTGTCGGTGACTGCAATACACAAACGCCCGAATACAAAACCTTCTTGGTAAACGTGGAAAAAGCATAAGGAACGTAAACAATGGCATTACAATCATTAGATATCAAACGCCGTTCCGCTACTGCCGGCATTACGCCCCCGCCGGGCGTACGCCAGCCCACGGAAGTGGCCAAATTAATTGACGTAACTACTTGTATCGGCTGTAAAGCTTGTCAGGTAGCCTGTTCGGAATGGAATGACATCCGAGATGAAATCGGTACTAACCACGGCGTATACGACAACCCGATAGACCTTACTTCAAAAAGCTGGACGGTGATGCGTTTCAGCGAAGTAGAAGAAAACGGCAAGCTGGAGTGGCTGATCCGTAAAGACGGCTGTATGCACTGTTCTGATCCGGGATGTTTGAAAGCTTGCCCGTCACCCGGTGCGATCATCCAATACCACAACGGTATCGTAGACTTCCATGAAGAAAACTGTATCGGTTGCGGTTACTGTATCTCTGGTTGTCCGTTCAATATTCCGCGTATTGATAAAAAAGACAACCGTGCATATAAATGTACTCTGTGTTCTGACCGTGTCGCGGTCGGTCAAGAGCCGGCTTGTGCCAAATCATGTCCTACCGGAGCCATTCAGTTCGGCTCGAAAGAGGATATGAAAAAAGTTGCCGCAGATCGTATTGTTGATTTGAACAAGCGCGGTTTCGATAAGGCCGGTTTGTATGATCCTGAAGGAGTGGGCGGTACGCATGTGATGTATGTATTGCATCATGCAGATAAACCCGGTCTGTATAGTGGCTTGCCGGAAAAACCTGCAATCAGCACCACAGTGAAGTTATGGAAGGGCTTTTTGAAACCTTTGGCTACCATCGGTATTGCAGCTGCTACCCTCACAGGCTTCTTCCACTATATTACCGTTGGTCCGAGCAGAGCCGAAGAGGAATCACCCGAAGTGATCGGCAAAGACGGCAAAACCTTGCACGGCGAGGAGGATGCATAAATGAAAGAAAAACTGATTCAGCGTTATAAACGCAGTGAGCGCATCAACCACTGGATAGTAGCGGTTTGTTTCGTATTACTTGCTATTTCGGGTTTGGCGTTTTTCTATCCGGCCTTTTTCTGGCTGACGGGTGTTTTCGGTACCCCCCAGCTGGCGCGCATTATTCATCCGTTTGTAGGCGTGGTAATGTTTATCGGCTTCTTTGTTCAGTTTTTCCGTTATTGGAAATACAATTTTATCGACAAAGAAGACGTTAAATGGATGAAGTCGGTAAAAACAGTGCTTAAAGGCCATGAAGTTGGTGATATTGGCAAATATAACGGCGGCCAAAAAGGAATGTTTTGGCTGATGACAGCGTGTATGCTGGTATTGCTGGTTACAGGCTTTATTGCTTGGCGGCCCTATTTTGCCGAAATGTTCCCGATCCCGGTGATTCGTTTGGCGCTACTGTTCCATGCTTGGGCAGCCTTAATTCTGATTGCGGGTATTATTGTGCATGTTTATGCCGCATTCTGGGTAAAAGGTACGATTCGAGCGATGGTGGAAGGTGTGGTAACTCAAGCTTGGGCAAAGAAACATCATCCGCGTTGGTATCGTGAAGTAATGGAAAAAAATGCACAAGTAGAAAATGGTCAAGATAAGGTTAAGCCGAAAAATTGATTGTGCCGTCTGAAAAAAGCAGCCTTTCGGCTGCTTTTTTCAGACGGTCAAAATATTCAGATTAAAACCTGTGTAATACCTATTTTTTGACATTATTATTGAAGGGGCTGTATTAGATTGGCAGTTATGTTACCCTTTAAAAATGAAGATAACACACTGTAAACTATCTAAAAAAGTACAAAAAAAGTTGCTTGAATTTTTTGTACTTGAGGTAACCGCCCGTTCTGCTGCCA